>JAQVEB010000185.1 GCA_028698105.1 Petrimonas sp.
AAAGATCTGAACAATTGGACACGCTTACCCGATTTAAAATCGAAAAGCCAGCAGCGTAACGTGGTGCTCCATCCCGAATTTGTGAACGGAAAATACGCGCTTTATACCCGTCCGCAGGACGGTTTTATAGACGCCGGAAACGGTGGCGGAATTGGGTGGACGTTGGTTGACGACATCACAAATGCGGTTGTAACCGAAGAGAAAATCATTGATCGGCGTTTTTATCACACCATCAAAGAGGTGAAAAACGGCGAAGGCCCGGCGCCGATAAAAACAGCCAAAGGCTGGCTTCATCTGGCGCATGGCGTAAGAAATTGCGCCGCCGGATTGAGATATGTATTATATTTGTACATGACTTCGCTGGAAGATCCGTCGGAACTGATCGCGGCGCCGGGTGGATATTTCATGGCTCCTCAGGGAGAGGAACGCGTGGGCGACGTTTCCAACGTGCTTTTCAGCAACGGTTGGATTGCAGACCATGATGGAACGGTCTTCATTTATTACGCATCGTCCGATACCCGCATGCATGTGGCAACTTCTACCGTTGAACGATTGGTGGATTATTGCATGAATACGCCCGAAGACGGCTTAAAAACGGCGACATCGGTAGAAACGTTGAAAAAATTGATCAACAAAAACCTGAAAAAATAAACGTATGTCTTTCGAAAAAATCAGTTTAAAGGAGAAAATCGGATACGGTTTTGGCGATGCCGCTTCGTCCATGTTCTGGAAGATTTTCGGCATGTATTCCCTGTTTTTTTATACCGATGTTTTCGGGATAACCGCTGCCGCCGCCGGAACCATGTTCCTCGTTGCCCGTTTATGGGATTCCTTTTTCGATGTGTTTGTCGGAATTGTGAGCGACCGCACCAAAACACGATGGGGAAAATACCGTCCGTTTTTGCTATGGTTCGCCATCCCGTTCGCGGTTATGGGCGTCATTACGTTTTTCACTCCCGATTTTAGCCAAGCCGGCAAACTGATATATGCCTATGTTACTTACTCGCTGATGATGATCGTGTATTCATTGATCAATGTGCCGTATGCCTCGTTGCTGGGAGTTATTTCTCCCGATCCCGTGCAGCGAAATTCGTTATCCTCTTATCGCATGTCTTTCGCCTTTATCGGAAGCTTTGTAACGTTCATGTTGCTACAGCCGTTGATCGATTTTTTCGCAAAAACCTTTGATCCGGGAAGCGTCGCTCAAACGGTGCAAACTGCGGAATCATCCGTGAGTACATCTCCGGTTGGTTGGGTTATGGGTGTGGGCGCCATCGGAATTATTTGTATAATCCTGTTTTTATTGTGTTTCCGGTGGACAAAGGAAAGAGTTGTCCAGATTGATACTGAAAAAACCGTTTCGATCAAGCAGGATTTAAAAGATTTATTCCACAATGCACCCTGGTGGATTCTGGTCGCAACCGGATTAGCCGCCTTGCTTTTCAACGCCATTCGTGACAGTGTTGCGATCTATTTTTTCAGAGATTTTGTAAAAGTAAACTACCGTATGCCGGGAACGAACTGGGATATGACGACCGTCTATTTTCTTGTAGGCCAGGCTGCTAATTTGATCGGAGTAATGGCTGCTCCTTCCATATCGGCCAAATACGGCAAAAAGAAAACATATATGCTGGCTGTTCTGTTTGCGGGGGTGTTGAGTACAGCTTTCTATTTTATACCCAACAATATTCTTTGGATCCTCATTTTTCAATTCGCCATTTCCATTTTTGCCGGCTATGTGCTTCCGTTGCTCTGGTCAATGTTTGCCGATATTGTGGATCATCAGGAGTTGAAAACGGGGCGCAGGGCTACCGGCCTGATCTTTTCCTCTTCATCTATGTCGCAAAAGCTGGGTTGGGCCTTTGGCGCAGCGCTCAGCGGGTGGATACTTGCCTTGTTTAAATATGTTCCCGAAGCCGTATCGCAAAGCCCCGAAACCCTTTTGGGAGAGCACATTATGATTAGTCTGTTGCCTGCCTTGTGCTGCCTGATCGCTTTCATAGGAATGATGTTCTATCCGTTAACCGATAAGAAAGTGAAGGAAATTGCCGAAGAACTGAACCTAAGACGCCAACATGCAAGCTAAGATTCAAATACTGCGGAAAGAAGCCGAAAAAGAACTCGTGGATAGTATTCTTCCTTATTGGATGCATAAGATGAAGGACGAAGAATTCGGCGGTTTCTTCGGCAGGATCACCGGTAAAGAGAAGATTATTGCCGATGCACCCAAAGGCGCTGTCTTAAATGCCCGCATTTTGTGGACTTACGCTGCGGCTTACCGGATTTTCGGAAAAGCGAAATACCTTCAAACGGCCACACGCGCCAGAAATTATTTGCTTAACCGTTTTTACGATAACGAACAGGGCGGCATTTATTGGTTGCTGGACTACAAAGGCAACCCGTTGGAAACGAAAAAGCAAATTTACGCGCAGGGATTTGCCATTTACGGATTAAGTGAATTTTATCGCGCTACTTCCGATGAAGAGTCGCTTGTTTTTGCCCAAAAGCTTTTCCACGACATCGAAAAACACAGTTTCGACTCTCGCAAAAACGGTTATCTGGAAGCATTTACACGTGACTGGCAACTCATCGAAGACATGCGGTTGAGCGAAAAAGATGCCAACGAACAGAAAACCATGAACACCCATCTTCATATTTTGGAACCTTACACTAATCTCTATCGCGTTTGGAAAAACGATTTCCTGAAACAACAACTGAAAAATTTGACCGAAATCTTTTTAAATAAAATTATTGATTCTCAAACAAATCATTTAAATTTGTTTTTTGATAACAATTGGAACAATAAGAGCGATATAATTTCTTACGGACACGACATTGAAGCATCGTGGCTGTTACACGAAGCTGCTGTGGTTCTTGGAGATAACGATCTTCTAAAAACAGTGGAAAAAGCAATACCGCGAATTGTTCGGGCTTCGGAAGACGGCTTATTGCCGGACGGCAGCATGGCTTACGAGAAAAACATAGCTTTCAATCGTGCTGATACAGAGCGCCATTGGTGGGTTCAAGCCGAGACCGTTATCGGTTTTTTGAATCATTACCAGCATTATAACGACGAAAAATCGCTGCAATATGCGTTAGCTTGCTGGAATTATATAAAGCACAACCTGACCGACAGGGAAAACGGGGAATGGTTTTGGAGCGTATATCCCGATGGAACGGTAAATCGCGACGACGATAAAGCCGGCATTTGGAAATGTCCTTATCACAACGGACGAATGTGCATGGAAATAATCGAAAGGTTTTCATCTAAAAATTGAAAAATTAACATAACAATCAACAAAATAAAACACATCTATGAAGAGAAGCGTATTTTTTTTGCTGTACTGTAATATTGTATTTACAACAATATGGGCGAAACCGGTTTTGCCTGATATCATAGGCAACAATATGGTCCTTCAGCAAAATTCGAACGTGAAGTTATGGGGAAAGGCGACGCCGGATAAAACGGTTAAAATTATCGCAAGTTGGAACGGCACAACGTTTCAGACCCGATCCGATAAAAACGGACGGTGGCTGTTGATGATACCGACACCTCAGGCAAGTTTCCAACCACAAACCGTTCGCATTTCCGACGGCGAAGAGATTACGCTGGAGAATATCCTGATCGGTGAAGTGTGGCTGGCCTCCGGCCAAAGCAACATGGAAATGCCTTTGAACGGGTTTTGGAACAATCCCATAAAGGATGCCAATAAAGCAATTGCACTTTCGGGACAAAATAAAGGTGTGAGATTCGCAACTATTCCCAAAACGGCTGCTTACGAACCGCAGGAAACTGTGAAAGGAACTTGGAAGGAGTGCAATCCCGAAAACGCTCCGTGGTTTAGTGCAACGGCTTATCATTTTGCAACAATGCTTTCTGGTGTATTGGACGTTCCGGTGGGGATTATTTCGTGCAGTTGGGGCGGATCGCGCGTTGAGAGCTGGATAAATCGTGAAATATTGGAAACCTATACCGACATTGATTTATCGAAGCAAGGAATCGAAAAAACGGAAGAATGGAAGCGGCCGCTCGTCATGTACAACGGAATGCTTAAACCGCTGACAAACTATACGATAAAGGGATTTATCTGGTATCAGGGCGAGTCGAATGCAGGACTGCATGATTCGTACGCGCAACGTCTTGCCGACATGGTGAAATTGTGGCGGAGCGATTGGGGATTAGGTGAGTTGCCGTTTTACTACGTTGAAATCGCTCCCTGGATTTACGGCGATGGCGAAGACGGCACATCGGGTGCGTTGTTGCGAGAGGCACAATTTAAAGCGCAACGCTTAATTCCTAACAGCGGTATGGTTTCCACGAATGACCTGGTTGAAGAGTACGAAAAAAACAATATTCACCCGCGAAACAAAACCGACGTGGGTAACCGGTTGGCGTATTTGTCATTGAATCAGACGTATAATATTAAAAATATCGCTGCGCACGGTCCCGAATATAAATCAATGGAAGTGAAGGACGGAAAGGCGATACTGTCGTTTAATCATGCGGATGAAGGATTCAGCCGCGAGTCAGGGATAAACGGTTTTGAAATGGCAGGCGGCGATCGCATTTTTTATCCCGCATCGGCTAAAGTTGACTTGTCAAACAAAAAAGTAATCGTTTCCTGCGATAAAGTTACTGATCCCGTGGCTGTTCGGTATTGTTTTAAAAATTTCCTGATCGGGAATTTATATAATACGCGCGAGTTGCCCGTTGTTCCATTTCGAACAGATAATTATGAAAAATAAGAAGTATCATCATGAAAATAAATAGAAACAGTTTAATCGTTAGTATTTTATGTCTTTTGGCAATCGGTGTTTTCGCACAAAATACGCCTCAATCCATCCGGTTGAACTCACTGGGTTTTCTTCCGGAGCAGAAAAAAGAAGCGACCGTAACGCCCGCTTGCGTCTCTTTTGTGATAAAAGATGCAATCACGAATAAAACGGTTTATACGGGAAAGACATCGGATGCAATTTTTCAGGACGATGTGAACCAGAACGTATGTTTCGCGGATTTTTCCGCTTTTACCAAACCTGGGGAATATTTTATTGAATTGCCGAACGGAAACAAGTCGGCAATTTTCCCCATCAATGAGAATGTGTATGCAGAACCGTTTAAAACTTCGATAAGGGCATTTTATTTGTGGCGATGCGGCACGGAAGTTCACGGTGTGCACAATGGAGATGTCTGCTCGCACGCCGCCTGTCATTTGGACGACGGTTACGAAGATTATATCGGCAGAAGAGGCGTTAAACGCGATGGAACAGGCGGTTGGCACGATGCCGGCGACTACGGTAAGTACATCGTAAATACCGGAATCACAATGGGCGTTTTATTTACCGCGTGGGAAAATTTTGGGCCGAAAATCGAAAAAATATCGTTGGATATTCCCAATACAGCCGACAATATGCCCGATTTTCTCAAGGAATTGAAATGGGAGATGGATTGGGTGCTCAAGATGCAATATCCCGACGGTAGTGGCAGGGTGTCTCACAAACTTACCCGTACTCAGTTTTCGCCGTTCATCATGCCCGAATTTGATAAGGAAAAACGGTATTTCACCGAATGGAGTTCGGCTGCCACGGCCTCTTTCGCGGCAATGGCGGCGCAGGCTGCGCGTGTTTTTGCGCCCTATGATCCGTTGTACGCCGCCAAGTGTTTGAACGCTGCGCGTTTAAGTTATCAATATCTCAAAGATCATCCCGAAGAGAAACCTTTCGTTCAGGGCGACTTCAAAACCGGAGGTTACCAAACAAAAGATGAAGACGATAAATTATGGGCTGCGGCCGAATTGTGGCAAACAACAGGCGAAAAAGCGTTTTTGGACGACTTTGAGGATCGGATTGCGAAAATGAATTTTGCCGTTGAAGAAAATTGGGATTGGGGCAATGTCTCTAATCTGGGCGTTTTTACCTATTTGTTGTCTCGAAGAGACGGAAAAAATACGGCTGTCGTAGAAAAGTTGCGTGAAAATACCCTGAAAATTGCGGACGGAATAGTAACCAAATCGCAGAAAGACGTTTATCACCGTCCGTTTGAGCGGTATTATTGGGGATGCAACGGTACCGTGGCGCGTTTGACGATTAATTTATTCACCGCGAATGCGTTGAGCGCCGATAAAAAATATGTGAATGCGGCTATGGATGCCGTAGCTCATTTATTCGGGCGAAATTATTACAATCGTTCTTTCGTTACCGGAATCGGGATCAATCCACCGATGCACCCGCATGACAGGCGCTCGGGAGCTGATACCGTAGCGGCGCCGTGGCCCGGTTATCTGGTCGGCGGCGGGCATTCTGCCACCGATTGGGTGGACAAACAAGAGAGTTATTCACACAACGAAATTGCCATAAACTGGCAGGCGCCGCTGGTATTCGCATTGGCGTGGATGTTGG
>JAQVEB010000186.1 GCA_028698105.1 Petrimonas sp.
CCCCAACAATGTGTATTACCGGCGCGATGTGGCAAGCACACTCAACACGTTACTCGTTGGCGGAGGACAAGCCGATCTTTACAAAGTGAACAACGTTCCGCACGGAACAGTCGCGAGACAGTGGTACAATTCACCGGGCAACAACATGACACGCCGTGTTGCCATCTACACGCCGCCGGGATACGAAACGTCAGGAAAACGCTACCCTGTGCTTTACCTGTTGCACGGCATGGGCGGCGACGAGGAGGCGTGGATCACCCTCGGGCGCACGGCGCAAACCCTCGATAACCTGATTGCCGAAGGCAAAGCCAAACCCATGATCGTGGTGATGCCCAACGGCAACGTGGCACAAGAGGCTGCGCCGGGGGAATCGAGCCTTGGTTTTTACAAACCGCAATTCCAATTACCGCATACCATGGACGGAAAATACGAAGAAACATTTGGCGACATCATCAACTTTGTTGATAAAAATTACGGCACCATAAAACGAAAAGATGGCCGCGCAGTCGCCGGCCTGTCCATGGGCGGATTTCACTCCATGCACATTTCGCACTTTTACCCCAACACGTTCGATTATATCGGCCTTTTCTCGGCCGCGATCATGCCGAACAACGATGTGAAATCGAAAGTTTACGAAAACATTGATGCGCAATTGCGCACACAAATGAAAAACGGGTATAAACTATATTGGATCGGGATCGGGAAAGACGATTTTCTCTTCAAAGCCAATCAGGAATATCGCGATATGCTCAACAAAATGGGCATGAAATACACTTACCGGGAGTCCGACGGCGGGCACACGTGGCGCAACTGGCGCATTTATTTGTCGGAATTTGTTCCGTTATTGTTCAGATAAGTGTCGTTTAAACGTTAATTTTCGATTTTTAAATAAAAAATAACAAATAAAGAATGAATTATTTAGCATTTTATTTATAGTTTTGTAAAGTGCGTAATATATACAAACAGAAATAAACCAATAATATTTTAAAAAATTATGTAATCATGGCAACAACCGTAAAACTTCACACGCTTAATTTAAGCAATGCGAAAACTTATCTCTTCGCCACTATTTTTGTGATCGGCAATTTGTTACTGCCCCAGTTGGCTCACCTAATCCCCAACGGCGGATTGATCCTTCTGCCTATCTATTTCTTTACGCTGATTGCAGCTTACAAATACGGCATTCATGTCGGACTGTTAACGGCTGTTCTATCGCCGTTGGCAAATAGTTTGCTCTTTGGCATGCCGGCAATGGCCGTTCTTCCCGCAATTATGATCAAATCGGTTATCCTGGCCGTAGCCGCCGCGATGGCTGCAAAACATTTCGGGAAAGTTTCGTTCATTGGCATCCTGTTGGCAATTTTAGCTTATCAACTTATCGGAACAGCCATTGAATGGGGTATGGTACAAAACTTCACGGCAGCCGTTCAGGATTTCCGTATCGGTCTCCCGGGCATGCTCATTCAACTGGTGGGTGGATATTTTGTATTAAAAGCATTGACAAAAATTTGATTTCGATAGATATTTGCTTCGCGTAATTCACTCGCTTTGCTCGTGTTATTAAGTTGTGGCGTTAATAAATTCAACGAGACAACTGAATTACAACCAAATATCTATTTAATTACAATTGAATTTTAATGAACAGCAAATCATTTGAAGAAGTGATGCAACGGTTTCGTGAAATTGAATTCCATGAAACCTTCGACATGATAGTGGCTATTGCCAACGGCGGAATTATTCCGGCCGCAATACTCAATCAACGACTGAATATCGAAATTCAACTTTTAAAAATAAACCTTCGCGATCCTCGCCAACAGCCGAAATACGATAGCCCGAAACTTGTTTCACCTATTGATTTCGACTACAAAGATAAATCAATCCTTTTAGTGGAAGATCGCGTTAAAACAGGGGCGACTGTCCAATTCGCCATCGATCTTTTACATGATGCCAGGCAAATTAAAACCTTTGCCGTGAACGGTAATGCCGATTATGCGCTTTACAACGAGTCATGTTTCAGGTTTCCATGGATAGTTTAATATGATAATGCTTCGCGAACGTGGCAGCGGCAATAAAGCTTCACGGTATGCGAAACATTACCACCAGGTATTATCTAATAAAAAACTGATAATGATTAAATTAAATACGCTTGTTTTTTCTTTTCTCTTTTTAAGCGCATCGTTGTTCGCTACAGAAAACAACCCGTATCAAACGAGCGATACCATCCGTCTGGATGAAGTGATCGTTACCGGCACCATGCCGAAAGTGAATTTAAGAAACGTTCCCATGAGTGTCTCGGTGGTCTCGGCAAAGCAAATCGAAAACAGGTTGGAACCTTCTATCCTGCCCTTGCTCACCGAAGAAGTCCCCGGACTTTTTGTCACACAACGCGGAATAATGGGTTATGGCGTTGCTGCAGGAGCAGCCGGGGGCATGAGCATTCGCGGAATCGGAGGCGCGCCTACATCGGGCGTGCTGGTACTCATTGACGGACACCCGCAATACATGGGTTTGATGGGACATCCGCTCGCCGATAGTTATCAGTCCATGATGACCGAGCGCGTGGAAGTGGTTCGCGGCCCGGCTTCGGTGCTTTACGGTTCCAACGCGATGGGCGGCGTGATCAACATCATTACCAAAAAACAAAAACGGAACGGAATCCACAATTCTGCACAATTGATGTATGGAAGCTACAATACGTTCAGTGCTGAAGCTTCAACCGGATACCGGCAGGATAAGTTTCATGCCGACGCCGCCCTCGGATATAACCGTTCCGACGGCCATCGCGACAACATGGACTTCAGTCAGATAAACGGATACGGAAAGTTAGGTTACGATTTTACGACAAACTGGACAGGTTTCGCCGATTTGAATCTCACCAAAACCAAATCATCGAATCCGGGAACGATACAAGCTCCCATGATTGACAACGACGCCGATATTACGCGCGGTATGACCTCTTTGGCCATCGAAAACGAATATGCCAACACATCGGGCGCCGTTAAATTTTTCTATAATTTCGGTAAACACGTCATTAACGATGGCTATGCCATTAACGATGCCAATGCCCAGCCGAAAATTTATCGCTTTAATTCCAACGATCAAATGTTGGGCTTGTCCGTTTATCAGTCTTATTCGTTTTTTGAAGGAAATAAAACAACAGCCGGATTCGATTTTCAGCGATTCGGCGGAAAAGCGTGGAATCAATTTCCCGATCCGGCAAACAACAAACAACTGGCCGATGTTCACCTGAACGACGTAGCCGGCTACATCAACGTTCAGCAAACCGTTTTGGACAACAAACTCACGATGAACGCGGGCCTGCGCCTGGATCATCACGAAATAAACGGTTCGGAATGGATCCCGCAATTCGGATTAAGTTTTACACCTTCGGCAACAACCGTACTGAAAGCCATCGTGAGCAAAGGTTACAGAAACCCAACCATAAGAGAAATGTACATGTTTCCGCCACAAAACCCCGATTTGAAACCGGAACGGTTGATGAATTACGAAATATCGTTCCTGCAAACGCTTATGGATAACAAAATGAACATCAGCGCAAATGTTTTTTACATAAAAGGCGACAACATAATCCAACTCACGTTCACGGAAGGAAAACCGTTGTATCTGAACACCGGAGAAATTGAAAATAAAGGGTTTGAACTCACCTCGAGCTATCAGGCGACGAATAATTTGCAGTTTTCGGCAAATTACAGTTTTCTGGATATGAAATACAAAATCCTTGCTTCGCCCGAACACAAACTTTACGTTGGCGGAAATTACACGCAAGGGCGGTGGAATTTCTCTACCGGATTGCAATACATCGGGAATCTTTATACAAAAATTAATCCCGAGCCCGTAAAAAATAGTTTTACCTTATGGAATGCGCGCATTAATTTCAAAGCAACCGATTGGCTGAACGTGTTTGTGCGCGGAGAAAATTTGCTTGGACAAACATACGAAATAAATTACGGATATCCCATGCCGAAAACTACTATCTTCGGCGGTATCCGCTTACATTTTTAGAATTACAGTAAAAAAACCAGACAAAACAAAGAGAACATGGATAGAAGAAATTTTCTGAAAGCAGTAGCACTCACCGGCGCTGCCATTACAACAATCAAAGATTCGCAGGCGATGAGTATTCTCACGCAATCGTTTGAATCTACAAGCGCGGCTGCACGATACGATTTAGTGGCCGTCATGGGCGGTGAGCCCGAAGTGATGTTCCGCAAAGCCATGGCCGAAATGGGCGGCATGAAAAACTTTATCGCCAAAGGCGATAAGGTGTGCGTGAAACCTAATATCGGCTGGGATAAAACGCCCGAATTGGCGGCAAACACCAATCCCAAACTTATCGCGGAAATCGTGAAACAATGTTTCGATGCCGGCGCGAAAGAAGTCGTGGTTTTCGATCACACGTGCGACGACTGGCGCAAATGCTATCAAAACAGTGGCATTGAAACCGCCGCCAAAGCTGCCGGCGCGAAAGTGGTTCCCGCACATCAGGAATCATACTACAAAACGGTTTCGTTGCCCAAAGGCCGCAGCCTCAAAACGGCAAAAATTCACGAAGCCATCGTGGACAGCGATAAATGGATCAACGTTCCCGTTCTGAAAAATCACGGCGGAGCTCAAATGACCATCTCCATGAAAAACTACATGGGAATCGTTTGGGACAGAGGCTTTTTCCACGCCAATGATTTGCAGCAATGCATCGCTGACGCGTGCACATACGAAAAACGTCCGGTATTGAACGTCGTGGACGCTTATAGACTGATGAAAACCAGCGGCCCGCGCGGAAAATCGGCTTCGGACGTGGTTCTATCGAAAGGCTTGTTCGTTTCACAAGATATAGTTGCCGTTGATACCGCTGCGGTAAACTTCTTTAACCAGGCACGCGAAATGCCGCTCGATAAAGTGAAACACATTTCAAATGCACAGGATTTGGGATTGGGATCCATGAATCTCGAATCACTAAAAATCAAAAGGATAAGGGTTTAATCCTTACTTTTTCTTTCATACATTTCACACTTTATACTCCGGTAAAACGACCGTTTTGCCGGGGTATGGCATTTTTTATTAAAATATTCAAGAAAGAAAATCAGCATGTTAAAAAAAATCCGCGTTACCGTCTCTATTGTTTTTATCGCATTAATAACCTTATATTTCTTAGATTTCGCAGACCTGCTTCCACCAAGCCTGCACTGGCTCGAGAAAATTCAATTTATTCCCGCTTTGCTGGCGATAAATATCATTATAATCACGGGGTTGGTGGTTCTCTCTCTCATATTCGGGCGAATATACTGTTCATCCGTTTGCCCGATGGGAATTTATCAGGATGTGGTAGCATGGTTCTCCAAAAAATTCAAAAGAAGAAAACGATATACCTTCAGCAAAGCCAGAACAATCCTTCGTTGGAGCACCTTGGGAGCAGTTTTGGTGGCTTTTCTTTTCGGATTCACTTTCCTGCTCGGCTTGCTTGATCCGTACGGAGCTTACGGAAGAATGGTAACACACCTTTTCCGTCCCGCTTATTTAGCGGGAAATAATCTGCTGGAAACCATTTTCACCTCTTTCGACAATTACACTTTCTACAAAACCGGAATTTATCTGCTAAGCCTGTCATCAACCATTATCGCGATTGTAACGCTGCTCGGCATCGGATTTCTGGCGTGGCGAAACGGGAGAACTTACTGCAACACGCTTTGTCCGGTGGGAACCGTATTGGGATTTTTGAACAAATTTGCCTTATTTAAAATTCAATTCGATAACGAAAACTGCAACTCATGCGGATTGTGCTCCATGAAGTGCAAGGCTTCCTGCATTGATTCAAAAAACAAAAAAATTGATTACAGCCGTTGCGTGAATTGCTTCAACTGCATCGAAGTCTGCAACCGGAATGCTATGAAATACGCTCCCGTGGGGTTGGTTAAGAAAAAACAGGCGATCTCGGCTCCGGCCTATACCTATCAAAAAGAGAGCCGTGCCGTGGATGAATCAAAAAGACGGTTCCTTTCAGCCACGGTGGCTACGGGAGTGGCCACAACATCGCTTTTGGCACAAAAAGTCACCAATATCCAAAACGAAAATAAGATAGAGCGGAAGCTTCCGATCGCGCCTCCGGGCGTAGTGCATGTTGATCATTTGCGCGAAAAATGCATCTCGTGTCATCTGTGCGTGAGCAAATGTCCGTCGCATGTCATAAAACCGGCATTGTTCGAATACGGTTTGGGTGGTATAATGCAGCCGAAACTTTATTTCGAGTACGGCTTTTGTAACTACGATTGCACCGTGTGCGGCGATGTTTGCCCCACCGGAGCCATTCTCCCGCTATCGGTTGAAGAAAAACACCATACTCAGATGGGGCAGGTGGTTTTCGTGAAAGAAAACTGCAT
>JAQVEB010000008.1 GCA_028698105.1 Petrimonas sp.
GTAAATACTGCCGCGGAAGCATCGGCCATGGCGGTAAAAGCCGGAACCGACCTGAACTGCGGCGACTCTTATGATCCGGGTTTATTGGAAGCTGTGAAGCAAAACCTGATTACCGAAGCGGAACTCGATGTATCGGTAAAAAGATTGCTTCTCGCGCGGATGAAACTGGGCATGTTCGACCCCGATGAGGACGTAAAATATGCACAGATTTCCATTGACGTGCTGGATAGCGAGAATCACCGCCTTGCAGCTTTGCAGGCAGCAAGAAAGTCCATGGTTCTGCTCCGCAACGAAGGGAATCTGCTTCCTTTTAGCAAGGACGTGAAGAAGGTTGCCGTTATCGGCCCGAATGCCGATGATATGGAGGTTCTCCTCGGAAATTACAATGGTTATCCGTCTGTTCCAAAAACGCCGCTCAAAGGCATTACCGAAAAGCTTCCGAATGCAGAGGTTACCTTTGCTCAGGGGTGTGCCTTAGCTGAGAAACTTCCTTATTTCACCGTTATCCCTGCCGACTTCTTTTATACTGATAAAACCCTAAAAACAAAAGGGTTGAATGCTTTTTATTTTGATAATAACAACCTTGAAGGCGAAGCTAAACATACACGGGTAGATGAAAACATCAACTTTGTATGGTGGAACAAAGCTCCTTTTGAAGATTTGGATCAGGAAAATTTCTCGATTCGATGGAAAGGGATCTTGGTTCCTCCGGTTACCGGCGAATATGCCATTGGTGGAGAAGCGTTCAGTGGATACAAATTGTTGATTGACGGAAAGGTTGTTACGCAAGGGCGCGATCAGCATCACGCGCGAAAAAGTTATGAATACATGACGTTCGAAGCCGGTAAACCTTATGAGATCGAAGTGGAATATGTACAGGATAAAACAGAATATGCCCATGTACAGCTGCTTTGGGATATGCCAAACAACAATTTGGAACAAGAGGCAGTAGATTTGGCCAAAAACTCCGATTTAGTGATTTTGTGTATGGGGTTAAGTCCGTTATTGGAAGGTGAAGAAATGAAAGTGAAAGTCGAAGGCTTTGCCGGCGGAGACCGACTCGATATTAAACTGCCGGCTGTTCAAACACAATTGATCAAGAAGATACAGCAACTTAATAAACCTACGGTTTTGGTTCTGCTCAACGGCAGTGCGCTTGCTTTCAACTGGGAAGCCGAAAATATTCCCGCAATCATCGAAGCGTGGTATCCCGGTCAGGCAGGTGGTACCGCCATTGCCGATGTAATCTTTGGCGATTATAATCCTGCCGGCCGGCTTCCGGTGACGTTTTACAAAGACATCAACCAAATTCCGGCATTCGACAATTACGATATGCAGGGCAAAACGTATCGGTATTTTACCGGAGAACCGTTATACGAATTCGGATACGGCCTGAGTTACACCACCTTCGGGTACAAGTTCAAGAACATTCCGTCGTCAATTAAAACCGGCGAAAATATACCGGTCTCGGTTGAGGTAACCAATACGGGAGATAGCGACGGCGATGAAGTGGTTCAACTGTATGTTTCGTTACCCGACAGCAAATTCAAAAAAACGATCCGTTCGTTACAAGGGTTTAAGCGCATTCATCTGAAAAAGGGAGAAACACAAACGGTTGATTTTGAGCTGAAACCGAATCAATTTTCCGCAAGGAACGACGAAAATGTACCGTTGGTTGAAGCCGGCAAAGTGCAAATATCGGTCGGAGGAAAACAGCCCGATGCTGTATCGGTCAACAATGGCAGTGTGCTGCAAAAAACTGTGAACGTAGAAGGAGCCGTTTTTTATGTAGAAGATTGAAAACAGATTATCGGATTGTTTAAAAATGAAATATTTAAAACTTCTAAAGAATTGCTTTAGAAGTTTTTTTTGATAACTTTGTGTTTTTAAAAATAACATGGAATGAGCAATGAAATGATGAAATACAATCCCCATGTATCGGTTGATTGTGTTGTGTTCGGGTTTGACGGTGAAAAATTAAAAGTTTTGTTGATCGAACGGATCATAAGCGAAAATAACGATAATTTCAGCGACAAAAAATTACCGGGAAGCATTATTTACGAAGATGAAGACCTTGATACGGCCGCCACACGCATTTTAAACGAGTTAACAGGCCTAAAAAATATCTTTTTAAGTCAGTTCCATAGTTTCGGTGATCCAAAACGAACCAGTAACCCGCGAGACAAAAACTGGCTTGAGAAAACCACGCAACTGGAGATCGGGCGTATTGTAACCGTAGGTTATGTAGCCCTCATCAAGATCAGCAGGAAGATTATTTTCGAATCCGAAAATACTACCGCACGTTGGTACGACATAAAAACCCTAAAGACCATGAAGCTCGCCTTCGATCACAACCAGATTGCCGAAGAAGCGCTCAAACACATCCGGCACAAAGTAATGCTGGAACCTTATACCCTTTTCGAGTTATTGCCCCAAAAATTCACTATGACACAGCTTCGTAACTTGTACGACATTGTTCTCGAAACCAAATCGGACGTGCGCAACTTCCAGAAGAAGATGCTCCAGGTTGAAGGACTGGAACAATTGAACGAAGTTCAGAAAGATGTTCCTTACAGAGCTCCCCGTCTGTACCGGTTCGATAAAAAGAAGGCGAAAAATACGCTGAATAAAAGTCGGAAGAAGTAAGGTAAAGCCTGTGAATATCAATTTACCGGTTAAAAACTGTTGAAGTATTAACTTGGAACAAAAGTGCTGCGTCATCCGGGACGTAGGTGCTGTTTTTATTCATACCGGGCAAATTCCTCTATAATCTTAAGTTAACCGGCGAACTATGGCTTGCAATTGTTCTGAAGAAGAGTTGTGAGCATCCTTATACGGTTTCACATTTTATTAATTATATCGTCGCACAAATTAATATAATCTTCTATTTCCTAATTCAGGTTATTGTCTTAGACCACCTTGAATCGTTAAATAATGCTATAATATACAAATATATGTAACGATGCAATAATGTTATTTGTACAAATATAGTATCATAGTAATTGTATTAAATACAAATATGATAATAGTGTATGTAGAACAATATTTAACTTTTTGATAAATATATGTTATATAACATACTTATTTTTTAAAATGAAATATAAATTTATCTTATTTTTGCCACTGAATTAAACTGAATGAAATGAACTCACAAAAGTATGCGAGGAAGCAATGAATTATTTTAGAATAAATTTATAGAAGTATCCTCGTCTGCTCCTTATTATAGTTGATTTGCGTTGATTGAATTTAAAGATTAAGATTATTAATTTATTATTACACAATTTATGAAATTCACAAAACAGTTAAAGCATGCCGTTTTAATTATCATGCTCAGCCTGCCGTCAATTCTCTTCTCACAAACTAAGATTGTGAGAGGAACAATAATTGATGGTAAAGGCGAAACACTTATTGGTGTGAATGTAGTGGAAAAAGGTACAACGAATGGAACCGTAACCGATGTTGACGGGAACTTTAGTTTAAGTGTTCCTAACAATGCGGTTCTTGTGGTATCTTATGTCGGATTTAGGTCGCAGGAAGTCCCGGTTGCCGGAAAATCTTCCCTTCAGATTACCTTGGTCGAAGATACCGAGATTCTGGATGAGGTTGTTGTGGTTGGTTATGGACAACAAAAGAAAGCAAGCGTTGTTGGAGCTATTACGCAAACGCCGGGAGAAGTTTTGGAGCGAGCCGGAGGTATTTCGGATGTGGGAGCCGCACTTACCGGAAACTTGCCTGGTGTTATAACTATCGCCAGTTCGGGTATGCCCGGAGAAGAGGAGCCTCAAATAATTATACGTGGTTCCAGTTCATGGAACAACAGTGATCCTCTGGTACTGGTTGATGGTATTGAACGACCTTTAAGCAGTGTGGATATTGCTTCGGTACAATCCATATCTGTTTTAAAAGACGCTTCTGCTACAGCTGTTTACGGAGTAAAAGGTGCGAATGGCGTAATCCTCGTAACCACAAAACGAGGCAAGGAAGGAAGTGCAAGAATAGATGTGTCGGCAAATATGACTGTAAAAGCACCTTCACGATTGCCAAACAAATATGACTCATACGATGCTCTGATGTTTCGTAATGTTGCTATTGAACACGAATTGGGTGTAACTCCCGAGTCTTGGAATTATATAAGACCGCAGGCCATTATCGACAAATATCGTTATCCATTGAATTGGGAAGAAGCTGAACGTTACCCAAATGTGGATTGGCAAAAGGAACTTTTTAACGATTATGCTACTTCTTATGGTGCGAATATCAATGTAAGCGGAGGTACCAACTTTGTAAAATACTTTGCTTCGGCCGATTATTTACATGAAGGTGACTTGTTCAGAGTATGGGATAATGGACGTAACTATCAATCAGGATACGGCTTTAATCGAATTAATGTACGCAGCAACTTGGATTTTCAATTGACGAAATCCACTGTATTTAAGGTAAATATTGCGGGATCAAATGGCGCTAAAAAAAGTCCGTGGAACCAGACTAATTCATCAGATTGGGCAGTTGCTCAACAATGGGCGGGAGCTTATAACATTGCCCCCGATGTATTTTTACCTAAATACGCAGACGGTTCCTGGGGATTCTATCCCGACATTTCAAACGTCACAAACTCTGCTGCAAATTTGGCGCTTGCTGGAGTGATGACGACTACTACCACCCGTATTAATACAGACTTTGTGTTAGAACAAAATTTAGACTTTATCACAAACGGATTGAATTTCAGAGGTACGGTATCGTGGGATAACACGTTTGTTGAATTCAATAGGGGGGTCAATGACCTGTATAATGAGGCCCAACAAAAATGGATTAATCCTCTCACCGGATTGGCTACATATAAAAAAGAATATGAGAACAACAATAAGTTCGACTTTATGCAAGGGGTACTTTGGACCACCCAACCAGGAACAGTCAGAAACGATCAAACAATACGCAATTTAAATTATCAATTGCAGCTAAATTGGGCAAGAGATTTTGATCTGCATCATGTTACAACGATGGGATTATTCAGTCGCCAGGAAATGGCGATGGGCAGTCAAATACCCAATTATCGCGAAGATTGGGCTTTTCGTGCAACATACGATTTTGCAACGCGATACTTTATTGAATATAACGGGGCATACAACGGCTCTGAAAAATTCAGTAAAGATTACCGATTTGCTTTTTTTAATTCGGGAGCAATCGGTTGGATGATTTCAGAAGAACCGTTCATGAAATCACTTACCTTTTTGGATATGTTAAAAC
This sequence comes from Petrimonas sp., assembly GCA_028698105.1. Classification (GTDB taxonomy): domain Bacteria; phylum Bacteroidota; class Bacteroidia; order Bacteroidales; family Dysgonomonadaceae; genus JAQVEB01. Next base: position 5,245 of record JAQVEB010000008.1, read on the forward strand.
TAAGAGCCTCTTATGGCGAAATCGGTGACGATAACGTCTGGGGACGTTGGCTATATATGACCCAATGGGCTTACGGAGGACATACTTCAATGGATTTGAATCATGGAACAAGTCCGTACACATGGTACAGAGAAGCTTCTGTGGGCAACCCTGATGTTCGATGGGAAACGGTTAGAAAGGAAAATATTGGAGTTGATTACTCATTTCTTAACGGTCTTTTTGCAGGTAATTTAGAGTTTTTTCGCGATAACCGCCGGGATATATTAATAAACGGTGGAGATCGTTCCGTTCCGTCCTATTTCGGAACCACTCCGGCTACAGCTAATTTAGGTAGGGTACGCACCACCGGATATGAACTTGAACTACGCATCAACAAAACGTTATCCAATAAAATGCGTTTATGGAGCAATTTGAATATGACTCACGCAAAAAATCTTGTTCTGGTGAAGGATGATGCAGAGTTGTTACCTGCCTATCAGAAACAAGCAGGCTATAGTATTGGACAAAATAGGGCCTATGTGGATAAGGGATATGCAAATACGTATGACCAACTGTATGGTACGCCGCAACATAATACAAACGACAGTCATAAATTGCCCGGTGATTATTATATCATTGATTTTAATGGAGACGGAGTCATTGATAATAAAGATCTGACCCCCTACGGTTATTCAGGTACGCCTCAAAACACGTACAATGCCACTATTGGCGCAGAGTATAAGGGGTTCAGTACATTTGTGCAATTTTACGGTGTAAGTAATGTCACCCGTGTAGTCACATTAACAAGCTTTGGAAGCCAGTTAAACACGGTTTATGATATGGGAACGTGGTGGTCGAAAGATATTCCAGATGCCGATGTAACTATGCCTCGCTGGTTGTCACGACCGAGCTATAATCAAGGTACGCAATATATGTTCGATGGATCCTATATACGTTTGAAAAATGCAGAAATTGCCTACACTTTCACGAACGAGTGGGTGAGAAAAATGGGAATGAACTCTTTGCGGATATTTCTCAATGGGAATAATTTATGGGTATGGTCAAGAATGCCCGACGACCGCGAATCAAATTTTGCCGGAGCCGGCGGACAAGGCGCTTATCCAACGATGAGACGCTATAACTTAGGTATAAAATTCACATTATAATAATAACATACAATGAAAAAGATATATAAAACCTTTCTACAAAATGCTTTTCTATTCGTAATTATGATAATGGGGGTGGTTTCCTGTAGCGATTATTTGGATAAGGAACCTGCATCTACCGTTTCTGACGAAGAAGCATTTAAAAATTTCACAAATTTCCAGGGATTTATCGAGGAAATATATAATTGTATCCCTGACAAAGAAAAATGCTATTGGACTACCTCATGGAATTGGGGTGATGATGAGATGTTTAATACAGAAGGGGATTGGCACATGACACATCAGGTTGACTTAGGTAATTTTTGGGCATGGCAGGGAGGCCCGGCTACCTGGTTGGATAAAAACAATGCAAACCCCACATCAACCAATAAATTTGACCATGCGCTTTGGCCTCATGCGTGGTATTCTATACGTAAAGCGAATATCGGGCTTGCTAATCTTGATAAATTAACCACAGCAACGCAGGAAGAAAAAGATATGATAGCTGGACAATTATACTTTTTCAGAGCTTGGTGGCATTTTGAAATGATGCAATATTTTGGGGGATTACCTTATATAGAGGAAGTATTGCCTTCGAGTGGAAAACTAACGTTACCACGATTAAGTTATCAGGAATGTGCCGATAAAGCTGGTGCAGATTTAAGAAAAGCCGCAGATTTGCTCCCGATTGATTGGGATAAAACAACGGTTGGAAAAAATACCTTAGGCAAAAACCAGTTGCGAATTAATAAGATTATGGCTCTGGGTTATTTAGGTAAAAATTATTTGTGGGCAGGAAGTCCATTAATGAAAAACGGAGCTCAAACTGGAGGCAATAATACGTATAATTACGACGAAGCGTACTGCAAAAAAGCATCGGAAGCTTTTGGCGAATTGTTAAACCTGGTAGAAAGCGGGCAAACACAATATGCTTTGGCCGAATTCAAGTATAAAGACATTTACAATCATGTGAGAGCCAGCGATGCTACCTCTTGTTTCAGTGATATATTTTATACGACCGGACAAAACTGGCTCATGCCCGGATCCGTTGAAGCTATATTCAGAGGCCCTTCGCCTGATTACAATGGAAGTAATTGGAATACAACCAAAACCTTCGGCCCTAAAGTCAGAGGACTTGTAGAGCATGACAACATCATTCATCATCCCACGGCAAATTACGTGAATTATTATGGGATGGCCAATGGGTTGCCCTTGAGTGATCCCGATTCAGGATTCGATCCGAATTATCCGTTTAAAGACCGTGATCCGCGTTTTTATCATGATATTGTTTTTGATGGTTTTAAATACGTAAATGCCAATATGCCGGCCGACATGGAAGACCTGCGTTATTGTAGTCTATACACAGGAGGCTTAATGCGGGGTGATGCGAATGCAAGCCGTACAGGTTATTATATTCAAAAACTAGTGCCTCATACAGCGAACAAGTACGATGGCAAATACAATTGGAGTGGCAATCTTCACACGTATCTGCCTTATATGAGATTGGGAGATATTTATACCATGTATGCCGAAGCGAGTGCTGCATTTGGTGGGGCAAGCGGCAAATCGTCTAATTTTTCAAAAACAGCCGTAGATGCAATAAATACACTTCGTGATCGTGTTGGAGCTGGTCATGTTAATGCTAAATTTTCAGGTGACGCAAAAAAGTTCATGGACGAAGTACGGCGTGAGCGCGCGGTTGAATTATCTTTTGAGGGATTTCGTTTCAATGACTTACAAAGATGGTTATTACTCACGGAATATCCATATAACGTAAAAACATCTCAAGAATTCGATCGTGTTGAAAATCTCGATTTCTTTAAAACTCGTGATCCGAAAGATGCGAGAGTTGCAAACTTCAGAGAAAAAAATATTCTTACGCGTCAATTCGGAACTAAACATTATTGGTTTCCGTTGAAAATCTCCGACACATCCATGTATCCGGAATTTGGACAAAATCCAGGTTGGTAATTAAACTGAATATAATATCTATAAACAAACAGACAATGAAACATATACAAACTATATTCATTTTATATGCGATAGCTGTGTTTTTACCGTTAATTAGTATATCGGCTCAAACAATCGCGGAGAATGAAATTGAACCTAAAGATTCGTTAGTGCAGGTTGCCTATCGTAAGGTTCCGCATAGTGACCTTTTGGGAGGTGTTTCTGTCGTTAATTACGAAGAATTGACGAAGAAAAACTATAATACATACAGCTTAGATAACATGCAGGGATACGTAGGTGGTTGGAACGGTGCATCTCTTTGGGGAATGGATGAATATCTGGTACTGGTTGATGGTGTACCAAGAGATGCCAATAATGTACTGCCGATCGAGATTGCCCAAATAAGTTTTCTGAAAGGGGCATCGGCTGTTGTCTTGTACGGAAGCCGTGCGGCAAAAGGGGTGATTTATATTTCCACGAAAAGAGGAAAAGCTGAGGATTTGCGCATTGATGTTCGTGCGAATACCGGTTTTAACGTTTCCAAAAGCTATCCAAAGTATTTAGGTTCGGCCGAATATATGACTTTATACAATGAGGCGCGTTCCAACGATGGACTATCTCCACTATACAGCGAAGAAGACATCTACAATTATGGTTCAGGCATAAATCCCTATCGCTATCCTGATTTGCATTTTTATTCCTCCGATTACTTGAAAAAAGTGTATAATCGCTCCGATGTTTCAACCGAAATTTCGGGGGGAAATGATCGTGCCCGTTTTTATACAAATATTGGTTATTATCGGCAGGGAGGATTGTTTAAATTCGGCGAAGCTAAAAATAACAATGTTAACAGATTGAACGTTAGAGGAAATATTGATCTGAAAATAAACGATTTTATTACGGCCTTCGTAGATGCGAACGCAACTTATTACAATTCGAGAAGCGCCAAAGGAGATTACTGGACAGCAGCATCAACTTTTCGTCCTAACCGTGTATCTCCGCTTGTGCCTACGGAGTTTATAGATCCCAATAATGTCAATTCATGGACGCTCATCAATAACAGCAGCAACATTATTGACGGAAAATATTTCCTTGGAGGAACTCAGGTTGATACGACAAACATTTTTGCCGATTATTATGCAGCCGGATACAGCAAATGGACCAGTCGTCAATTTCAGTTTGACACAGGTATTGATATTGATTTGGCTAAAGTATTAAAAGGCCTTTCCTTTCATACGCAATTCGCAGTTGACTACGCAACGTCTTACAATACTTCATACGATAACAGTTACGCAGTTTACACACCTTCATGGTATAATTATAATGGAAAAGACATGATAGAGGGATTAACGAAATACAATAACGATGAAAAATCGGGTGTGCAAAACATCAGCGGCAGCAGCGACCGACAAACCATTGCATTTTCAGGTCAATTCAATTATCGCACTTCTATCAATGATGTGCATAACTTTTCTGCGATGTTAATTGCGGCGGGTTTTCAGCAAACACAGTCAGAAGTGTATCACAGACCAGGTAACGTGAATTTATCGCTGCAATTGGGTTACAATTACCTAAAAACCTATTTTGCCGAATTTGGTGCGGCTGAAATTCACTCCGCAAAACTTGCAGAAGGACATCGAAACGCTTTCTCACCGTCTCTTACGTTAGGACTAAAAATGAATAAAAGCAACTTCTTGTCTCAATCCTCTGTAATGGATGATTTGACGCTTAGCGCTTCAGCGAGCATTCTACACACCGATCTGGATATTACGGATTATTACATGTATGAATCGAATTACACCCAGGCCAATGGAGCATGGTGGGGATGGTATGATGGAGCAGTGGAACATTCCACGAATTCACTTCGTGGTGCAAATGAAAATCTGACATTCATAAAAAGGAAAGAATTTTCCGTGAACGCCAGAACTTCTTTATGGGAAAAGTTGATAACAGCTGATGCATCTTTTTTTATTAATTCTATGGAAGGATTGATCATAACGCCATCTACACTTTTTCCCAACTATTTTTTCACATATTACCCCAATGCTTCGTTTATTCCCTACATTAATTATAACAACAATTTACGTAAAGGATTCGACATCAGTTTGAATTTAAACAAACGGGTGGGAGAAATAGATCTTTCGCTGGGTTTCGCAGCAACTTATTATACTACAAAGGCAACGCAACGTGATGAAAATTACGAGTATGCGTATCAAAACCGGCAGGGAATGCCTATAGATGGAATTTGGGGATTGCAAAATGTCGGATTTTTCTCAGACCAACAGGATGTGGAGAATTCTCCTGAACAGAAATTTGGAGGTTCAATAAAACCAGGGGATATTAAATATGTTGATCAAAACAATGATGGTGTTATAGATGAAAAAGATGAAATATTCCTCGGACGCGCTGGCTGGTATGGTACCCCATTTACAGGAGGCGTAAATTTAACGGCAAAGTGGAGAAACTTTACTTTCTTTGCACTGGGAACGACCAATTTGGGTGCATATGGAATAAAGAACAGCACCTATTATTGGATATATGGTGACAGAAAATATTCAGAAGTGGTCAGAGAACGTTGGACGGAAGAAACTAAAACGACCGCAACATTTCCACGTTTGACAACGCAAAGTGGGGCTAACAATTTTCGCAATTCAGATTTTTGGTTGTATAAAAATGACCGTTTTAATTTGGCCAAAGTACAACTTACTTATGATTTACCGAAGAATATTTTGCAGAACTTTTTTCTTCATGAGATTTCCGCTTATGTTAGCGGTTCAAATCTCCTGACATTATCGAAAGAAAGTAAATTGTTGGAAATGAATGTGACTACAGCCCCGCAAACCCGATTTTATAACGTAGGTATTAAAGCGGTATTCTAATTAACGAGTAAAAACAATATATGATATCAGTTATGAAAAATAGTATAAAATTACTGGCTTTTTTACTTCTGTTCGCGGCTTGTGACGACATTTTCACTCCGGCCATCGAAAATAACAGAGGAATAGAAGCTATGTATAATGAGCCCACGTACGCACAAGGTATTCTGGCTAACGCATATATCTTACTGCCCTATTCCGCATCGCCAAACAGCGATGTGGCAACAGACGACGCAGTGACAAATGACAACGCGAATAACTATTTGAGAATGGCTACCGGTTCATGGACGGCAAACGATAATCCGATGTCGCAATGGCAAGGAAGAAAAAATGCCATTCAATATTTAAACATTTTTCTCGAAAACACAGATCAGGTTGTTTGGAGTAAAGATGAATTGATACGCACGATGTACAATGACCGATTGAAAGGCGAAGCTTATGGTTTACGCGCGGTGCATATGTATTATTTGTTGTTGGCTCACGGTGGGTGGACAGCCGATGGGAGATTATTGGGAGTTCCAATTATTACCGCTACCGAATCGGCTTCTTCTGACTTTGACCAACCCAGAAACACTTTTCAGGAGTGTGTTCAGCAAATATTCGATGATGCGCAAAAGGCGATAGATTTGCTTCCTTTGGACTTTGGCGATGTCTCGGATAGTGCTATTCCATCTAAATATAAAAATTTAGGAATAACCAATGCAGGTGATTATAACCGAGTAAATGGAAATATAATGCGGGGGCGCATTACAGGTCGAATTGTTGAAGCTGTACGAGCTCAAACAGCTTTGCTTGCAGCAAGCCCTGCATACAGTACGGGATCGGGAGTAACATGGGAAAATGCTGCCAATTATGCCGCTGCGGTGTTAAACCGTATAAACGGAATAAGTGGATTGGATAATAACGGAGGAACGTGGTATGCAAATTTTGCAGAAATCAATGGTTTAGCATCAGGCGCAACTCCCCGTGAAATTATATGGAGAAGCGACGTTGGACAAAGTAATGAACTCGAGGCAAATAATTTTCCACCCTCCTTATATGGGCGAGGAAGGATAAACCCCTCACAAAACCTCGTGGATGCTTTTCCTATGGCAAATGGTTATCCGATTACGGACTCGCAAAGTGGTTATCAAGTGGACAACCCATACGCTAATCGCGACCCTCGGTTAACCAAATATGTAGTAGTTAATGGTGGTGTGCAAGGTCCGAATAACAGTACTATTATCACCGGAACATACGGTACAAACAATGATGCGTTAAACAGAGAAAACGGATATTCAACACGTACCGGATACTATTTGCGCAAATTGTTGCGTTCGGATTGTAATCCTAACCCGCAGTACAATACACAACAGAAGCATTACACAGCCCGCATTCGTTATACGGAGATCTTCTTGGCGTATGCCGAAGCTGCAAACGAAGCTTATGGCCCCACCGGCAAAGGAGCCAATAATTATAGCGCATACGATGTCGTTAAAGCAATCAGGGCAAGAGCCGGAATTGGAGCCAATGGTGATGTTTACTTGGAAAGTGTCAAAAACGATAAAGACAAAATGCGTGCGCTAATAAGAAATGAACGTCGCTTAGAACTCTGTTTCGAAAACTTTCGTTTTTGGGATTTACGCCGTTGGAAAGAAAACCTGAACGAAACAGCCGATGGTATGAGAATTGCCAGACAAGCCGACGGTTTATTGCAATATACGCCTATCGATGTTGAAAACAGAGCATATAAAGAATATATGTATTACGGACCGATTCCTTACTCCGAGATCCAAAAATGGAATAACTTGGAGCAAAATGCAGGATGGTAAGTTGTTGATCAGTAAAATTATAAAGAATAAAAAATATGAAAAATTTAAAATTGTTTCCTATACTAATTGTGAGTTTTATAGCGTTAAGCATAACCTCTTGTAGGAATCAAGATATTGATTTTCCTAATTTCGACTACACAACCGTGTATTTTGCCTACCAATATCCGGTGAGAACCATTGTTTTGGGGGAGGACATTTATGACACAAGTCTCGATAACGAACACAAGTGCGAAATATATGCTACCATGGGAGGTGTGTATTCCAACAACAAACAAGTTGATATAGATTTCACAGTCGATAACTCTTTATGCAATAACTTGTTTTTTTCCACTAATGCTCCGGTAACAGCAATGCCTTCAACTCATTATTCTTTGGGAGCGGGAAAAATATCATTGAAAAATGCTTTACAAGGGAGTGTATTGGTACAGTTAACCGATGCTTTTTTTTCCGATCCGAAATCCATATCCAACACTTATGTAATTCCTTTGAGAATGACAAAAGTTGTGAACGCCGACTCAATACTTTCCGGTACCCCTAAAGTTCAAAACCCAATTAAAACAAGAACTTCGGATTGGGATGTACAACCTAAAGATTTCGTACTATATTGTGTGAAATTTATTAACCAATGGCATGCGAATTATTTGCGCAGAGGTGTTGATATGATCACACAAGACGGAACGACAATCACGAAGGTTCGACATGCTCAATTCGTTGAGAATAATGAAGTTATCGGATTGAAAACGTTGTCTTTAAAAGCAGTTGAATACACCGTTAATATCGTAAATGCTGTGGGTGAAAATACGCCTTGTAAATTACTCCTTACATTCGATGGTAATAATAAATGTACGGTTTCCAGTGCAACAACAGGGTTTGAAGTCACCGGAACAGGAACATTCATTGAAAAGGGAGAGAAAAACAGTTGGGGAAATAAAGACAGGAACGCTCTCTATCTCGATTATAATATTTCCATGACGGGAAGATCATATAGTACGAAAGATACGCTTGTCGTGCGTGATCGGGGGGTTAAGTTAGAAACCTTCAAGCCAAATTACAACGTAAACTGATTTATTAAAATGAAGATAAAATGAAATATACGTATTACTCCTTGTTGATTGTCATTATTACTGTTTTAATGACAGCTTGTGCGGATGACAGCAGGCTTGAATATTCCGTAAACAAACCGGAAAGCATCGCGCAGCTTGAATATCTTAATCAATATGATGTTTTGAAATCATATATAGATCGGACTGCAAATCCTAATTTTAAGCTGGGTTTAGGTGTTTCCGTAGGTGAATTTACAAAAAAAGAACTGGTATATAGTCTTGTTAGTTCCAATTTCGATGAAATGACTGCAGGTTGGGAAATGAAACACGGCGCTGTTGTACAGGCAAACGGTAGCCTGAACCTGACAAATGTGGAAAACTTTGTAGCGGTAGCTAAAGAAGCAGGTATTGGTATTTATGGTCATACGCTGTGCTGGCACGCAAATCAGAATGCTAAATATCTGAATTCGTTGCTTGAACCGATAATTATTCCGGGAAACAGCGTACCGACATGGGATGTGGTTACAAGTGCCGATTTTGAGACAGACAATGCTTCAAATTATCAATATAATCAAAATGCCATTGTTTCGTTTACTCCCATCGGAGGCGGCTCTGACGGAAAAGGACGCGCGATAAAGATTACGAATGAGTTGGTTCGTACGAATGATTGGGACTGTCAATTCTTCGTAACATTTTCACCTTCAATGCAAGTGGGTGAAAAGTATGAATTATCCATGGATGTAAAATCTGATGTGGCGACTTCCTTCGCAACTCAGGCACATGTAGTTCCTTATCAATATAAATTTTGGGATTTTTTCGGAACGATTAATTCTACTACCTCTTGGACTACGTTCACCAAACAGATCACGGTAACGCAGGATTTGCTGAACACCGGAACTATTGCTTTCAACCTGGGTAAAACAGCCACAAGCTATTATTTCGACAACATTAAATTGAAAAAATACAACGAAAGCGGTAGTGGGAGCGCCGGATACGCTTATACATTTACGAATCCCACCGTTACAAATTTTTGGTCTGCACAGGTGGCTTACGATCTGAATCCGCCACTTGATATGAATGTAGAGTATGTTTTGAAATTTGTTGTTAAAGCCACTACTGCCGGAACAATCCGTGCAGAGATTCAATCTACTGCCGATTATTCATCAAATAGTTTCGGTACATTCAATATATCGAAAGAATGGACTGAATACGAATTAAAAACAAAGGCAACAAAGGCAGATCGTAACCGTTTCGTTATCAGTTTTGGTGATTATGCCGGTACGGTTTACATTGATAATATCACACTAGCTCCTGTTGGAAGCTCCAAAAGTTTAATAGAGGGGGGTGATTTTGAAAATGGCGCAATAGGCTGGATGGGATGGGGAAATAATTCTACACGGGGACTTTCTGCCGAAGGTGAAGGATATGGAGGCCCAGGTGATATAATTATTGAAAAAACTCCCGAACAAAAGAAGGAAATTATCACTAATGAATTGGAAAGATGGATTAAAGGCGTGATGGAAGTAACGAAAGATTATGTCAAGGCTTGGGATGTCGTTAACGAACCCATGTCAGATTGGCCCGATCCATCCCAAATAAAAACTGGTATTGGTAAAACGAATATGGCCGAAGATGAGTTTTACTGGCAAGATTATATGGGAAAGGACTATGCGCGTAAAGCAATTGAGTTCGCCCGTAAATATGGAGGATCAGATATGAAATTATTCATAAATGATTACGGTTTGGAATCAATCTCACAAGCAAAATGCCAAGGATTGATAAAATATATTGAATATTTGGAATCAGACGATGTTACAAAAATTGACGGTATCGGAACGCAAATGCACGTGACTTTGAAATCGGATGCAACAGAACAAGCAACACAGGAAGAAGCAATAAGCAAAATGTTCAAATCTTTGGCCGGTACCGGAAAGTTGGTGAAAATTTCCGAACTCGATATGGGAATCCAAGGTGAGGACGGCAATAACATCAAAACCGAAAACGCTACGTTTGAGCAATTACAACGACAAGCCAATTTTTATGAGTTTATACTTAAATCTTATTTCGAAAACGTTCCCGCGGCTCAACGTTATGGTATCACGCAATGGGCTGCAACAGATAGTCCTACCACTTCTTCATGGAGAGCAGGGGAGCCTATCGGACTTTGGACGCTGAATTACAATCGCAAACCTGCGTATGGCGGATTTGCCAATGGATTGGCTGGTAAAAAAATAGCTCAACCGTAAATTTATTTATAAAAAATTGTGTTCCCCTTCTAAATTTTAGAAGGGGAAACGGTTTTTTATGATGGCCGATGTAGTTTTCCAAAATTTATCACGGAAAAACGATTGTGTAAAACTACACGATAAAAAATATTCGTTTGTTTATGTGTTTTATTGTTTATTCAAATTCATGGAAAATATATGAATCTTAGAAGACAATTTGTTTTTTTCTTTTTGGGATTTTTCTTATATTCAAATGCCCAGAATCCCATAATACAAACCATGTACACCGCTGATCCGGCACCTATGGTGTACAATGGTAAACTTTATCTTTACACAAGCTACGATGAAGACAATTCAACATGGTTTGTGATGAATAACTGGAAACTGTACACTACTACCGATATGGTCAATTGGACAGATCATGGGGTCGTGCTTTCTTACTCCGATTTTAGCTGGGCTAAAGGAGATGCATGGGCAGCACAGTGTATCGAAAGAGATGGAAAATTTTACATGTACGTTCCGGTTACCTCAAAAGAAAATAATCGTCCGGCTATCGGTGTCGCGGTAGCCGATAGCCCCTATGGGCCGTTTTATGATCCGCTCGGAAAACCGCTCGTTCAAAGTAGTTGGGGAGATATTGACCCAACCGTTTTTGTGGATGATGACGGACAAGCGTATCTTTACTGGGGAAATCCGTTTTGTTACTACGTAAAACTGAACGAAGACATGATTTCTTTTAGTGGTGAGATCACAAAAGTACCCATGACGGTTGAATCTTTCGGAAAACGGGAAGGCAACGTGAAAGATCGGCCAACACTCTACGAAGAGGCACCATGGTTGTACAAGCGCAACAATTTGTACTATTTGTTATGGGCTGGAGGCCCAATTCCCGAACATTTAGGTTATTCAACCGGTAAAAGTCCGCAAGGCCCATGGGAATATCAGGGTGTTCTTATGCCCACTGAAGGGAGGAGTTTTACAAACCACCCGGGAATAGTGGACTACAAAGGTAAAACCTATCTATTTTATCACAATGGAGGATTGCCAGGCGGCAGCGGTTTTACGCGTTCGGTGTGTGTAGATGAAGTGCAATTTAATAATGATGGCTCCATTCGTCAGATGAAAATGGCCGAAGGTATAAAAAACGGACTCGAAACTTTGAATCCGTACAAAAAAAATGAGGCGGAAACTATTTCTTTTTCCGAAGGTGTAAAAGCGTCTCAAAACAAAGAAGTCGGAGTGTTTGTAAATGCAATGCAGAACAACGATTATACCAAAGTAAAGGGTGTGGATTTTGGAAACGAAGGTCCCGCGCGATTTACGGCAAGAGTAGGAACAACGCATAATGGCGGTGTTACTATGGAAGTTCGTCTGGGAAGTTCCGACGGAAAATTACTGGGCACATTGAACATCCCACTCACAGGAGGAGATAACCGATGGACTTTGGTAACGGTGGACGTCCCCAAAATAACGGGTGTTCATGATGTGTTTTTTGTTTTTAAAGGAGATAAACCAGGCAGAATTATGTTTTTTGATTATTGGATGTTTTCCAGATAAAAATAACGAATATGAGATTTCTTTTATCATGTATTTTTTTGACGGTTTTTGTATCGTGTAATACATTGAAAACCGTTGTAAGGGAAAAAGCGCACAATCCCGTTATTTTCGCCGATGTTCCTGATATGTCTATGGTTCGTGTAGGCGATACGTATTACATGAGCAGTACTACCATGCACATGAGTCCCGGCGTTCCCATCATGAAATCGAAGGACTTGATAAACTGGGAACTCGTAAATTATTGTTACGATGTTTTGGATGATACTGATGAGTTAAACCTTAATAATGGGAAAAACGCCTATGGAGGAGGTTCGTGGGCAAGCTGTATCCGCTACCATAATGATACGTACTATGTATCAACTTTTGCCGGAACAACAGGAACAACGTACATTTATTCGACGAAAGATATCGAAAAAGGCCCATGGAAAGTAATCAAATTCAAACCATCTTACCATGATCATACTATCTTTTTTGATGATGACGGTAAAATATACATGATATGGGGAGTCGGAAAATTGCGCATGGTGGAATTGAAACAAGACCTTACGGGAATCATTGAAGGAACGGAAAGAGTGCTTATCGAAAATGCCAGCGCTCCGGCAGGAAATAATATCGGACTGCCTTCGGAAGGTTCGCAGCTATTCAAGGTAAAGGGTAAATATTATCTTTTCAACATAACTTGGCCTCGTGGCGGTATGCGAACGGTGGTCGTCCATCGTGCCGACAACATTACGGGACCATACGAAGGACGTGTAGCATTGCAAGACAGAGGGATTGCTCAAGGAGGATTGATAGATACTCCGCAAGGCGATTGGTACGCCTATTTATTCCGCGATTACGGCTCAGTGGGGCGCATTCCGTATTTAGCACCTGTGAAATGGGAAAACGGATGGCCCGTAATCGGTATTGATGGAGTAGTGCCTGATTCGTTAAATTTGCCGGCAAATAAAAGTTTGATACCCGCAATTGTCGCTTCCGATGATTTTAGTCGTTCAGCAAATGAGCCTCTTCTACCGTTGGTGTGGCAGTGGAACCATAATCCCGATAACTCATTCTGGTCAGTAAATGGAAAGAAAGGGTATTTGCGCCTCACAACCGGACGTGTTGCAGCCGGCTTCTTAAAAGCCAAAAATACACTTACGCAACGCACCATTGGTCCCGTATGCACGGGTGAAACATTTTTTGATGTTTCAAATATGAAAGAAGGCGATGTTGCTGGGTTAGCGCTTTTACAGAAGAAATACGGATTAGTAGGCGTAAAATATGAAAATGGAGCCAAATCCATCATTATGATCAATGCCCAATCGGATAACCCGGAAGAAGTGGAACGAATACCATTAAATAGCGAGAAAATTTATTTTAGAGCTACTTGTGATTTTACTGAAATGAAAGACGTTGCCGATTTTTATTACAGTACGAATGGTAAGAACTGGATAAAAATAGGTTCACAGCTAAAAATGCAATACACACTGCCCCATTTTATGGGATACCGTTTTGGGTTATTTAACTATGCCACCAAAATAACAGGTGGTTTTGTAGATTTTGATTATTTCAATATTCACGATAAAATTTTAAATGAACAATAATAGTTGTACGATGAAAAAAAATCAATATTTTTTAATCCTATTAACCGGATTTTTATTCATGCTATTTTCTTTTGATGCGCATGCTCAAAAAAAAAGCAATTCGAACGCTCCTGTTTTCAGCGAGTTTGTTTATCAGGGAGAAGACAATATTTATAAAAATAATCCTTTAAAATCAAACGAGTTCTATAATCCTATTTTGCAGGGTTGTTATCCCGATCCGTCCATTACCCGCAAAGGCGACGATTATTTTCTGGTAACTTCAACATTTGCCATGTTTCCGGGAGTTCCCATTTTTCATTCAAAAGATTTAGTGAACTGGACACAAATCGGGCATGTGCTGGACAGAAAATCACAATTAAAAGTACAAGATACCGGTATAAGTGCTGGCATATATGCTCCGGCAATCAAATACAATCCGTATAACGATACTTTTTACATGATCACAACCCAATTTGCCGGAGATATTGGAAATATGGTGGTAAAAACAAAAGATCCGTTTAAAGGATGGAGTGAGGTGTATAAGCTCAATTTCAGAGGTATTGATCCTTCGCTCTTCTTTGACGAAGACGGAAAAGCTTATGTGGTGCATAATGATGCTGCCGACAGGGGAAAAGAATTATATAACGGACATCGCGTAATAAAAATCTGGGAGTATGACACGGAAAAGGATCAGATAATTCCCGGTACGGATAAAATAATCGTGGATGGCGGTGTAGATATTACTCAAAAACCAATTTGGATTGAAGCCCCCCATATTTACAAAAAAAACGATCGTTATTATTTAATGTGCGCCGAAGGAGGAACCGGAGGTTGGCATAGCGAAGTTATTTTTACGAGTGATCATCCGAAAGGGCCGTACAAACCAGCTCCGAGCAATCCTATTTTGTCTCAGCGATACCTGAACCCGAACAGGACTAACAAAGTGGATTGGGCAGGACATGCCGATTTGGTCGAAGGGCATGGCGGAAAATATTATGGAGTTTTTCTGGCTGTTCGCCCCAACGAAAAAGGCAGAGTGAACACAGGTAGAGAAACATTTATACTTCCTGTTGATTGGAGTGGGGAATTTCCGGTATTTGAAAATGGACTTATCCCTATGGAGCCAAAGATGAAAATGCCGGAGGGAGTAACGAACCAAACCGGATCAAATGGTTTTTTCCCGAATGGCAATTTTACATTTACCGATAATTTTTCGTCCGAAAAACTTGATTATCGCTGGATTGGCGTAAGAGGCCTGCGTGAAGATTTTATTTATAAAACAAAAAACGGTTTGCAAATAAAACCATTTGCAGTTAATATTAAGCAAGTCGCACCTACATCAACTCTTTTTCACCGTCAACAACACAAGGCTTTTACTGCGACAACGACGATGAAATACATTCCGAATTCAGAGAAGGATTTGGCTGGTATTGTGTGTTATCAGAGCGAAAAATTTAACTACGTATTTGGTATCACGAAGAAGAATAACGGTTATTTTTTGTTGTTGCAGCGAACAGAAAAAGGAGATTCCAGGGTTTTGGCAAGTATTCCGATAGATGTGAAACAACCTGTAAAATTGCAGGTTAAAGCAATGGGCGATGACTATCAATTTAATTATTCAACCGATGGCATCAATTTCAAGAATTTAGGAGGAACTGTTTCGGGAGACATTTTGTCAACTAACGTTGCCGGAGGTTTCACAGGTAATTTAATTGGGTTATATGCAACAACCGCCAATGATGCTTCACCTTTGTGATTGATTTTTTATATAAATAAACTTCAATAGGATGAAAATTTTCGGAAAAGTTTTTGTCGGACTGCTCATTGCATTTGTTGTGCAGGGATGTTTTAATGCAAAATCCCTTTCAAACAAAAATACACATTGGGTGGGAACCTGGGCTACAGCCCCGCAGTTGGTTGAGCCGCGCAATATGCCACCTGAGCCCGGACTTTCCAATAACACATTACGACAAATTGTAAGGGTTTCCATTGGTGGTGAAGTAATCAGAGTCCGTTTTTCGAACGTTTTCAGTACAAGACCTGTTGAGTTGAGATCGGTGGCAATTGCACGTTCCTTAAACGGCAGTAGGGTAGATATTTCCTCTCAAAAGATATTGAAGTTCAGTGGTAATTCAGATATAGTTCTGACTCTAGGAAGTGAGACCCTTTCGGATCCCATTAAATTTGATTTAAAACCCGGTTCAACATTAGCCATTACCATTCATTTCGGGAAAACCTCTCCCGATGTAACCGGACATCCCGGTTCGCGCACAACGTCGTATATTCTTACAGGTAATCAGCTTTCGTCTGCCGATTTCGCAGAATCAATAAAAACCGATCACTGGTACGTAATTAATGGCATAGATGTGCAATCATCCGCAAATTCTGCTGCAATAGCCGTGTTGGGCAATTCAATAACCGATGGAAGAGGTTCCGGTACCGACAAACAAAATCGCTGGACCGATATTTTATCGGAGAGGCTGTTGAGTGATCCGCAAAAAAAACATATCGGGATTTTGAATATGGGAATTGGCGGAAATTGTGTTTTACGTGGTGGTTTGGGTCCAACTGCACTTGAGCGTTTTGAAAGAGATGTCCTTTCGCAAAGCAACGTGAAATGGTTGATAATATTGGAGGGAATCAATGATATAGGTGGAATTAAAACTCAAAAGGAGGCAGAAGAAGTTGCAGGAGAGTTGATTCTCGCTTATGACAATATGATAACCAAAGCACACGCCAGAAACATACGCGTTTACGGAGCTACGATCCTTCCATTTGCAAAATCTTTTTACGATAACGAATATCGTCAACATGCCCGTGATATTGTGAATGAATGGATTAGAACTTCAGGGCATTTTGACGCAGTTATTGATTTCGATAAAACAATGCAGAATCCGGGTGATATGAAAACCATTTTACCGGATATGCACGATGGAGATTTTCTGCATCCAAACGAAGCAGGATACAAAAGAATGGGAGAAGGTATAAATTTAAGTTTATTCAATTAATATAAAATCAACAACGCTATGAAAATCAGACTTATACAAGTTGTTTTGTTTGTAGGGCTTTTCTTTTTGAATTTAAATGCAAAAGCACAGGATAAAGACTTTCATATTTACTTGTGTTTTGGACAGTCGAATATGGAAGGAGCAGCCAAAATTGAACCACAGTACACCGAAGTGGATGCCAGATTTAAGGTTATGGCAGCAGTGGATTGTCCCGATTTGGGAAGAATAAAAGGCATGTGGTACACAGCAACTCCTCCTTTGGTTCGCTGCAACACCGGATTGGGGCCTGCAGATTTTTTCGGTAGAACAATGGTGAAAAATTTGCCTGAAAATATTAGAGTAGGGGTAATCAATGTTGCCATCGGGGGATGTAAAATCGAATTATTCGACCAAGATACTTACCAGTCGTATGCGGCGAGTGCTCCGGACTGGATGAAAAACATGATCAAACAATATGATGGAAATCCTTACAAACGTTTGGTTGAAATGGCAAAACTTGCGCAGCGAGACGGCGTTATTAAAGGTATTCTTCTACATCAGGGGGAATCAAACACAGGCGATGTAACATGGCCTGCAAAAGTGAATAAGGTCTATACTAACTTGCTGTATGACTTAAACTTAAATGCAAACGACGTGCCGCTTCTCGCTGGTGGAGTTGTTCCTGCAGACCAACACGGCAAGTGTGCCGTTATGAATGACATTATCGCCAAACTGCCCGAAACCATTCCAACTGCCCATTTTATTCCTTCAACGGGATGTATTGCGGGTGCCGATAGTTTACATTTTACTGCTCAAGGGTATGAACAACTCGGATACCGTTACGCAACAGAAATGTTGTCTATTTTGGGCTACAAAGCCACAGTTCCAACCAATTTTGATACTCCTCGTAGCGGAATTATGCATGGAAGAATTGATACGATTCAATATAACTCAAAAACAGTAGGAACAACAAGAAAGGCATTGGTTTACACACCTCCCGGATTCTCTAAAAGAAAGAAATACCCCGTGCTTTATTTGTTGCATGGAATAGGAGGCGATGAAAAAGAATGGCTGAACGGCGGACAACCTCAGGTTATTCTCGATAACTTATATTCCGATAAAAAAATAGCCGATATGATTGTCGTTATGCCGAATGGACGGGCAATGAAAGATGATCGAGCGGTTGGAAATATCATGGCGCCCGATAAAGTTCAGGCGTTTGCAGATTTTGAAAGAGACTTGATTGATGATTTAATTCCCTATATCGAAAAGAATTATCCGGCACTTAAAAACAGAGAAAACAGAGCTATTGCAGGCTTGTCTATGGGAGGCGGGCAGTCGTTAAATTTCGGATTGGGGAACCTCAATGAATTCGCATGGGTTGGAGGCTTTTCATCTGCACCCAACACAAAAACACCGGAAGTATTAATTCCGAATCCCGAAGAAGCAAAAAAGAAATTAAAATTGCTTTGGATTTCATGTGGCGATAAAGACGGACTGTTATCCTTCAGTAAACGAACACACGATTATCTTGTTGAAAATAATATTGAACACGTGTATCG
This sequence comes from Petrimonas sp., assembly GCA_028698105.1. Lineage (GTDB taxonomy): Bacteria > Bacteroidota > Bacteroidia > Bacteroidales > Dysgonomonadaceae > JAQVEB01. The sequence continues at coordinate 23,945 of JAQVEB010000008.1, forward strand.
AGTGATTCCAGGCGGAGTTCATGATTTCAAGGTTTGGAAAGAAGGTTTGTATAACTTGTCGCAATTGTTGTTTAAACCTGTAACCCCCGATTTGATCCGTAAATTCAGTAATGAACCTCCTGCAGTTCAAAACACTCTTCCCGAACGGAGAATTATGCAAGGCGTTGCCGCTTCAACGAACGTTCCCGGAGCTAACTATCCACGAATATTGAACGATCACAGAGTGGTTTTTCAGGTGAATGCTCCCGATGCGAAGCAGGTTCAAATTGACTTATTGAAGAAGTATGACATGGTGAAAAATAATGGAATTTGGGAAGTTACAACGGAACCCATCGTTGAAGGATTTCATTATTACTCTCTTCTGATTGATGGAGTTGCTGTTTGTGATCCTTCGAGCCAAACGTTCTACGGAATGGGTCGCATGGCGAGTGGCATTGAAATTCCCGAAAAAACCGGAGGCGAATATTATACGATTAAAAATGTGCCGCACGGTAAAATTCAGCAAATCAGATATTATTCTGGTATAACAAAGGATTGGAGACGGGCATTCGTTTATACTCCCCCCGGTTACGATAACAATCTACAAAAAAGATATCCTGTTTTGTATCTTCAGCATGGAGGAGGCGAAGACGAAACAGGTTGGCCAAATCAAGGGAAAGTTGACTTAATCCTCGATAATTTGATAGCCGATAATCAGGCCAGAGAAATGATCGTGGTCATGGATAGAGGATATGCCGTTAATCCTGATAAAAACAATGAAAGTGAATCCACATTCCGGGGAATGTTGGCAAATGCTTTTACAGACGTTGTTATTGAAGAACTCATCCCATTCGTTGACAAAGAGTTCAGAACGATTCCCAACAGAAACCACAGAGCTATGGCCGGACTGTCCATGGGTGGTTTTCAAACGTTTCAAACTACACTGAACAATCTGGATAAATTTGCATATATCGGAGGATTCAGCGGTGCGGCGTTCATTCAGCCCGACGCAAATTTTAAGGAACTATACAATGGGGTTTGGTCTGACGTTTCTGGGTTCAACAATAAGGTGAAAGTAATGTATATAAGCATTGGCACCGCAGAACCTGAGAGAATGTATCAAAGTGTAAATTCTTTTCATAAAGAACTCGATAAAATAGGTGTTAAACATGTTTATTACGAATCTCCGGGCACATCACACGAGTGGTTGACCTGGCGAAGATCACTCAAACAGTTTGCGAGTTTGATATTTTGATTCGGGTTTTTACAACGGTAAAGTCAACTTATTTTTCAAATAGAATGCAGGAAAATGTTCCGAAAGAAGATTTATTGTAATTATATGATAGTTATTCGTTTAAACTGAATCCACTCTCTTATCTTTCCGCAACGTTGTGATCAACGATTGATTCGTCCATTTCAGACGCCTCTCCATCTGCGAATAATAATTGTATATCAGCATTGCAGAAAAAATACCTATTGCCGAACCAAACAACACGTCTTCGGCAAAGTGTTGCGATAAATATATCCGGGAATAACCCACGAGAATGGCAATCAGGCAACTGGCCAACGATACCCATTTGTTCTTTGAGATAAGCGCTATGCTCATCATAAGGGCAAAAGCGGCCGAGGTGTGCCCGGAAGGGAAGCCGTTTTGCGCATGTATGGTTATGCCTTTCACGTAATCGAGCGTAATATCGGGATAATTTTCCGAAAAATAGGTTTTCGGTCGGGGAACGCCGAACAGTAATTTCAAACTGTTGGTTAATAACAAGTTAAACACTTGTGTGATGAGGATGTAAACGGCATGACCGTAACGATGAAGAATGAATAAAACCCCGATCACCGGAGGCCCAAAGCTTCCGATCCAGGTGGTGTAACGGAAAAATTTATCCAAAAAAGGAGAATGATAGGTATTTAGAAGCAAATGCAGGTTTTTTTTATCGTAAATCAGTATCAACGTGAACATAACGATAAAAAACAAGGCGTACAAAATGCCGAAATATTTGATATGATCCCAACGTTTTCGCATAAATGAATTGATGAAGTTGCAAAAATACATTATTTCGCGTTGTCCGCCAAACAAAAAAGCTCTCGTGTTTCCACGAAAGCTTTTTTAAGAAGGTCTGATTTTGCGCGTAATATCTACTGAACCGGTTCAAGATACTGCGCGTAGCAATATCCTTCTTCGCCGTCGTTATCGCGCACCAGCCACCATTGGTCGTTTGCCTTGCCAACCAGGGTAATCACATCGCCGTGAGCGGCCTTGCCTACAATGGGCTGATCCGTTCCCGGCCCTTTGCGAATGTTCAGGTTACTTTCGTTGGTAACCACTTTCACTTTTCCACTTTCGGGAGCATCCACTTTAACGTTGAGCACCAAATCTCCGCTTCTGAAGTTCGGATCTAATCTGCTGTAAATGTCCCACATTTTGTTTTTTACGTCTGCCGAAGGAACGCTTCCATCCACTTTGAGTACGTTCCCCGAATCGTTTACGGCCACGCCGTATTGACCGGCAACGTCTATCAATTCTTTGTATTTTTCCGTTAAAGCCATAGTCTTTTTATTTTACGGTTGCGTTATTAATGATTTGAACAGGGTTCAAAGCCGAAAGCTTTTGCATAATTGTTTCCAATTCGCTTTGTTTAACCTCGCCGGTGAGTGTGATCACGCCGTCCTGCACGGTGGCCTGTACTTTCGGATGGTCTTTCAATGCATCGGTTAAACCGGTATTGATGGCTGCATCAAGAGCCGCATAGTCGGGTGCGGGCGGAACCACTTCGAGGTTGTTTACAACGGATTTGATTTTTTCAACACCGGCAACAGCGCTTTCTACATAAGCTTTTGTTGCGTCGTCTTTTACGGTGCCTGTGAGTGTGGCTACCTGATCGGCAACGCTTACGGTTACCCCTGCAGCATCGGGCATTGTAGCCAATACGGTTTGAGCATTTTTCTGAAGGTCGGCATCACTAACTTTCTTACATGAAGAAACACTTACTCCAAGAGCAAGAATCAGCGTGAACACTGATAATAAACGAAATGTTTTCATAACTTTTTGATTGAATTAAAAATTAAATTTTTTATATTTAAACAACACGAAATTAAAACGTTTAAAGCGACCAAAAGTTTTGTGCACATACCCTGTAATTCAGAGTAAGAAGTCTTAAATTATGCTAAAATATTTTAGTGAACCGATGACAATAAGGCTTTGTTCCTTTGTGTTCGTAGTACTGTTGATGATAGTCTTCGGCTTTCCAGAATGTGGATGCAGGTTTTAGCATTGTGGCTACTTGGTATCCTTTGGTTGTTAGAATACGAATGTATTTTTCGGCGATTTCTTTTTCCTGCGGCGCGGAGTAGAAAATACACGATAAATATTGCGGGCCGATATCGGGACCCTGCCCGTTGGTCTGCGTAAAATCGTGTGTTTCAAAGAACAGTTTCACCAAATTTTCGTATGTAGTTTTCTGTGGATCGTAAATGACTTCCGTTGTTTCCAGATGTCCGGTGTTTTTCTGACAAACCTGCTCGTAGCTTGGATTTTCCACATGTCCACCCATGAAACCAACGTTGGTTTGTTTCACGCCCGGCGCTTTCATAAAAAAATATTCCGTACCCCAAAAACAACCCGATGCAAAATAAGCTTTTTTGAGCTTTTTGCTGTGATCCGCAGGAATAAACTTCATGGAGATCGAGTTCACGCAATGACGGGTTTGTTTCGCCGTAAATCCTTCGTTTAGAAACACGTGTCCCAGATGCGCGCCGCAATTGGCGCAAAGAATTTCGGTTCGTCGTCCGTCGGCATCGCGAACGCGCTTCACGGCTCCGTCAATCTCGTCGTCAAACGAAGGCCATCCGCAATGCGAATCAAACTTGTCCGACGACCGGTAAAGCGGTGCATCGCATCGTTTACACACATACGTGCCTTCTTCTTTATTGTTTACGTATTCGCCGGTGTAAGGCCGTTCGGTTCCTTTGTGAAGGATCACGTTTTCTTCTTCGGGAGTTAATTTATTGTAATTCATATTATTGTTTATCTGAGAATTT
>JAQVEB010000187.1 GCA_028698105.1 Petrimonas sp.
TTTTGATGAATGGCTTTCCACAAGAGCCATGAAAATAAACCGCTTCCCGCAACTGCTCCGATTGTTATCAGAAACACATCAATGCCAATTTTGTCCAGGCTCTTTATGAGTTCTTTGTTTGAGCCGACTTCTATTCCGAGAAGGAAAAGCAGAAGCCATATTAAAATGGTAATGAAAACAGATATTTTATTGAACAATTTGTTGTTCAGAAAAAATCCGACGAGAACTCCGATAATTATAAAAGGAATGATGAGAAACATTGTTCTACAGAAATAAGGATTTGAGCTTTACAAGGTGTTTTTTTATTCTTTTACCAAAGGACAAATATTGAAACTAAACACCATATTGTTGGCGGGAATCAAATATTGTTGGTGCGGGAAAGCGCCCCAACTTGTATCGCCACCAACGCCCATTTGCTTAAAGTCGATGTTGAGCGTAACCATATCTTTGGGTTGAATATCGCTGATATGCCGCTGATGTTTTTTATTGTCAGGTTCACTCAAATCGTCGGTTGGAAACAGATAAGCGCTTGCGCTGAAAAGCGGGTCGCCGGTAATTTTCATTCCAGTTCCGGTTTTGTCGGTAAGCATCATCCAGCGAATATCTGTTTTGTTGCCGTTTTCTTGCGGCCTGTCGTAGGGGAAATATTGCTCGCCTACATTTCCGCTGTAAAGCCCCACAAATGCGCTTGTTTTTCGGTCGATGTAGTTTTCATGCGGTCCACGGCCGAACCAACTCATTTGGTCGTAATCTTTTTTTAACGTGATCGTTACACCAAAGCGGGGCAGTAAAGGCAATGTATCGTTTTGAGGAATCAACGAGCAATTTACATTCACGTTTCCATTGCCGGAAACCGTGTAATTTACCACGTATTTCGCATCAACCGACGATAATTGGTACTCGGACTGAACTCGGCAGGTGTATGCGTCTGTTCTTGAAACTTCAGTTTTTGTCAGTTTTGCCGATTTTCCTGCATTACGCCACGGCTCGCACATGGTTGGCAATTTTGCACCCAAATCGTTATCGGTTGACGGACGCCAGAAATTAGGAACCATTTCCGCAAGTAACAGTTCGTTATCGTTGATCTTTATGGACGACAGCGCTCCGGTTTGACGGTTAAATCCAACGCTTACATCTTCGTTGTTGAGATAAATGCTGTTTTCTTTTTCGGTCAGTTGCAGCGGTTTGTTTTCTTTTTTTATAGGCACCGGCGCAAAGCTATACACAAGGCATTGTTCGCGAGCCATCACGGTACCGGCTTTTAGTAATCCGTCGTCGTACCTTTGAGTGGCATAAAGGTTCAGGAAATACTCACTCCCAGGCTTAAATGAGACATTAGGGAAAGTTGTTTTTATCGTTGCCGTTTCCTGCGGCATTAGCGATACGTTTTCGATAATCCCTTCGTCTATTTTCTTTCCGTTTTCTTCCAATATCCACGAAAAATTAAAATCGCTGAGGTTGGTAAAAAAGAATTTGTTTTTAACTTCCAGCAGTCCGTTATCAAAATTCAGCAGTTTGAATCCGATGTTTTGATATACTTTTTTTACTTCGTACAAGTGTGGTTTTGGGGTTCGGTCGGCGGCAACCAGTCCGTTCATGCAGAAATTGGCGCTGCTGGGTACCTCCTTTTGGTCGGGTGCCATATCGCCGCCATACGCCCAATAAAAACGGCCGTCTTCGGTTTTCTGTGCGAAACCTTGATCAACCCAATCCCAGATGTGGCCCCCCTGTAAAACGGGATACGTTTCTATTACGTCCCAATAATCCTGCAAATTTCCCACGCTATTTCCCATAGCATGTGCGTATTCGCAGAGAATGAGCGGTTTGGTAGGCATGTACAAGGCGTGGTTGATGAGGACATCTATTTTTTTGTACATCGGGCAGTAAATATCGGTATAAGGGCCTTTGATGCCATCTTCGGAATGGATGGGGCGATTGGATTTATCGCGTTGCTTTATCCACGTGTATGTGGCTGCAAAGTTTACGCCTTCGCCCGATTCGTTTCCTAACGACCAGATAATGACGGACGGATGGTTTTTATCCCGCTCGAACATTCGTTCTGTTCTGTCGATAAACGCTTTTTGCCATTCGGGTTGGTTGGCAAGGCATTTATCGGGCTGATAACCCATTCCGTGCGATTCGATGTTTGCTTCATCAATCACATATAATCCGAAAATGTCGCATAGTTCATACCATCTCGGATCGTTGGGATAGTGGGATGTACGCACGCTGTTGATATTGTTCTCTTTCATCAGTTTGATGTCTTGCAGCATGGATTCTTCCAAAACCACGTGTCCTGTGTACGGGTCGTGTTCGTGCCGGTTGACGCCTTTAATATAAACAGGCTGCCCGTTTACAAGCAATTGTGCATGTTTGATTTCCACTTTGCGAAAACCGATGTTGCGGGAAATAACTTCCGTTAATTTATCGTTCTCAAAGAGCGATAATTGTAGTTGGTACAAGTTGGGTTTTTCAGCGCTCCACAACAAGGGGGCGGAAATTTGTCTTTTGAAAATCAGTTGTCCTTTCTCGGGCGCTTTTTTGCGCTCCTGGCAAACGACCTTTCCCGATTTATCGTACAGTTCAAACTGAACATCAGCGTTTTTTACGTTTTCCGATCGGGCATTTTCAACCTCAACAAAAAGTTCAAGCACAGCATCTTTATAATTCTGGTCTAAATCGGTAACCACTTCAAAATCACGAATATGAGTGAAGGTGCGAGCGTAAACATACACATCGCGCTGGATGCCTGCCAAACGCCAGAAATCCTGGTCTTCAAGGTAATAGCCGTCGCTGAATTTGAATACTTGCACGGCAATCTCGTTTTTTCCTGTGCGAACGGCGTTCGTTATATCGAATTCCGATGGTGTTTTGGAATCCTGCGAATAGCCAATCATTTTACCGTTTATCCAAACGTAAAATGCCGATGCCACGCTTCCGAAGTGAAGAACAATTTGCCGACCTTTCCAATTGTCGGGAATCGTGAATTCTCTTTTATAAGAGCCCACAGGGCTGTTTTCTTCGGGTATAAGCGGTGGGTTTTTCTCAAATCCATATCCGGCCGAAACGTAAAACGGATACCCGAAACCTTCTAACTCCCAATTTGCCGGCACGTTAATGTCATCCCAGTTTGATGTATCGAAACCTTCTTGGAAAAATGTCATCGGGCGGTCTTTAACTCTCGGTACGAAGTGGAATTTCCACGTGCCGTTCAGCAAGAGGAAATACGGCGAATCCTGCTTCCGGTTCTTTTTTGCCAACTCTTTTGTGTGAAAAGCGTAAAAAGTAGCGGCAGAAGGTAGTCTGTTCCTACTCAGGACGTTGAAGTTTTCCCAATCGTTGTCAGAATGGGGATATTTGTTTCGCCAGGTTTGTACTTGTTTTTGTTCAATATTATTTTCACGTTGGAAAGGAATTCCTTCATTCTGAGGAAAAACGTTGAAAGTAAATAACATTGCGTAGGCAAAAGTCAAAAGTAAAATTGCTTTTCTCATTGTAAATAAATTTAATTGTTTATGAGTATTTTTATTGTTAATGAAGAAGACCCGAAGTTCAGACTGTTGAGCGCTTCGCCTGTCAGGGGATTGTAATTCTCGTGAATAGGCACGTCGGTCAATAATCTCTGAGCACTACTGATATATTTACGGATAAACATATCGGCTTGTTTTTCAAAACCGTACTTTTTAAGTCCGGTAACGCCAAAATAAACCTGGTCGACCCAAACAGGGCCTCGCCAATATCCCCGAACGGGGCGCAACTTTTTGTTGCTGACCTCTAAGGTGCCCAACGGAAGCGTGGTGTTGAATTTTTCGGAATCCAACATTACTAACAGCAGTCGTTTGGCCTGCTCGGGCGTAGCTACTCCGGCCCACAGAGGGACCCAGCCTTCGGCTCCCATAACCCGGATAAATTCGCCCGCCCCAAGGCGTGTGTCGTAAAAAAAGCCCGTTTCGTTGTCAAACATCTTTGTTTGGATATGGTGTTTCAATGCTTCTGCCTCGGTGTCTAACTTTTTGCTCAAACCTGTTTTGTTGTGAGTAGTTGCCAACTCCAACAGGTCTTTTTTCTCGGCATACAGGAATGAATTCAGACAAACGTTTTCCTGATCCATTGACCAAGAATCAAGGATATCGTTTTTCAGCATTTTAGTGTCGTCAAACCTTACCCTGTTGTCCATGCCACTTTCCCATGCAGCCACAATCAGTGTTCCGTCGGTTGAGCCGTATTCGCAAACGCCGTTTCCGTCATGGTCTCGCTCCCGATACCACCATTGATGGTATTTGTATATTTTATCGAACATTTCTGCAACAAAATCTTTGTCTTTAGTTTCATTGTAAATGTTTAACACTGCCCAGGCAAAGAGCGGCGGCTTTGTATCGCGCCAGTTGTTTCGTTGTTTGTTTCTTCCGATGAAATCGGGAATCATGCCGTTCTCGGCCTGATAATCAAACAGCGAACGAACTTCGTTTTTTGCCAATTGAGGATTGAACAATACCGTTGCCGATGCGTGTTTCCATGAATCCCACGACCAAAACCCGTAAAATCCGTTATAGGAAGAATAATATCCGTCGTGAAGTATGTCACCCGAAGCTGATCGCCAGTTTTCAACCAGCGTCATCATGGATTTAATGATTACCCGACGGTAAATATTATCATTCAAATATTGGGTGTTTTTATTGTTTTTTAGAATTAAGGCAATGTAACTGTTCCATCTTTTTTGATTGTTATTGAAAATGTTGTTCAATTCGGTTATCGATGAATTAGTTAATTCTATTACAGGGTTTTGAAAATCAAACAAAGCTATAATAAAACTTATATACTTTTCACCGCCTTTTATTTCGAGATTTTCTTGCTCTATAGCAGTGGTTTCATTATCTTCTACGATTAATGGCGATGCGATGTCTGGATTACACGTGAGGTATGATACGGTTAGGTATGAATCGTCAGTAAAGTTGTAAAGAGTAGCACATTTGTTGTTGATCAGATTTAGATTTGATTGGTTTTCAAAAAAATGACTTTTCCACAACAACGAAAGTTTTACTGGGGTTGAACCTCTATTTGTAATTTTTGTGCGAATAATCGCGGTGTTTTTACTAGAAAAACAAAGTTCAAACTCAAACACAACAGTTTCATTTGTAAATAATTGCGACAGTTTTCCGGGTAAGTATTCAGCTTTTTGTATATTGCGGATAAAATCGAAATCCAAGCTGTCTATTTTCATTTGTGGAACGGCAAATCCGTCAGCAATCCATCCTTTTCCGTTCATTTTAAGCGGTCCTATAAATGATCCGGCGAAACTATTGGATTCATTTTCAGGTAAAGCAAAACCAAACCAAGCTCCAAAATCCGAAAAAACAAATAACCCTTTTTCGTTTTCAGATGCAGGTATATTCTTAATGTTTATCAGATTTACAAAATTATCTTGTTCCATGAAAAGTTCTGGTGCAGCGGTCCTTTCTTTACAACCAAAACCAATTGTTAGAACAAAGCAAAAGAAAATGTAATGTGTTTTTTTTATCATAAAATGATGAAGTTGAATTAGAATTGAGAAGAAAGAATATCCGGAAAATCAATACCGATTTGTAAGAACATTTTTTATAATAAATCGATCTTTGATTTTCCGGATATTATATGATTTATTTACTGAAGTTTGGATTCTGTTCCCAATCTGGATTCATTAAAAACTCATCGTGAGGAATGGGGAATAATGTGTGTTTGGTTTCTACAAAATTTTCCACGAATGGCTTTTTATGATCGGTAAGAGCCTGTTTTACTATTCCCCAACGGATCAGATCGTACCACCGGGTACCTTCGAGAGCAAGTTCACAGGGGCGCTCAATATCTTGCAAATGTTTTAACACTTCTTCTTTCGATAGTGAAAACGGTAGTTCAGGAACATTTACTCGATTACGAACCTCATTAATGTATTGAATAGCTTTTATAGTCTCGCCTTTTTCATTTAAACATTCTGCGTATAATAAAAGTATATCTGCATAGCGTATTAATGGTATGTTATATCCGCTGTAGTTCCACTCTGTGCTTAAAGAAGGATCCCATGTTACATATTTATGCCAAAAGAATTGTCCCGGTTCATGATAATCGGAAAAAGATTTCCCTTTTTCATAATACGTTGGACGGCAGTCGGGATCGTCAAAAATAATGGTGGATAATGTCCGGATACTATATTTCCCATCTGTAGTTTTATCGGTTTTCATTACATCAAATAACCAATCAGATGGGTATGCTTCTTCGTAGCCTCCGTCATACGCAGAAAAGGGTGCTAAATGAATTGCAAATAAATTATACTCACGCTGTCCTCCGGTCATATTTCCAGTAAACTGAACTTCTAATACAGACTCTGAGTTATTTTTATGTAG
>JAQVEB010000188.1 GCA_028698105.1 Petrimonas sp.
CGTTTCCGAAAGAATGGCATCACTGGTTTTCTTCACGTTTGCCAATTCTTCTTCGGCTTTCTGTGCGGCCAGCAGCGAGTTTTCGATATATTCCCTGCGTTTATTGACCATGGCAAGAATAACCGGGAAACCATACTTTCCCAATACGAATACCACAATGCCGAATGATAGAAGCATCCAAAAAAGCAATCCGGGTTCGGGTGTGAGTAACGACATGTTTATCGAACTTTAGAGGATGAAACCGCAGACCACAACGGCGAAGAGCGCAACACCTTCCACCAACGCGGCGGCAATGATCATGTTCATGCGAATATCGGAGGCCGATTCCGGTTGGCGGGCAATACCCTCCATAGCCGACCCGCCGATTTTGCCGATACCGATCCCGGCACCCACGGCAGCCAAACCGGCTCCAATTCCTGCGCCAAGCGTTCCCAATCCGGCGCTCGTGGCAACTTGCAACAATACTGTAAGTAGCATCATAATCTTTTTTGAAATTTATTTGTTTAGTATATCTGTTTTTGTTTCTAATTTCTTTTCGTGCGGTTTCAGTCGCGAGAGGCCGATAAAAACGGCTGAAAGCAGCGTGAAAACGTATGCCTGAATGTAGGCCACCAGAAGTTCTACCAGGTCAATGAAAACCGTGAGCAGAACGGAAACGAGCGTCATGGACGTATTCATCACAACACCCATGCTCACGGTCACGAAAACGAGGCTCGTCAATCCCAAAACGATGGCGTGTCCCGCCAGAATATTGGCAAAGAGACGGATCATAAGGGCAAACGGTTTGGTGAACACGCCCACAATCTCGATAACCGGCATAAGCGGAATGGGTACCTTGAGCCATGTGGGTACATCGGGCCAAAAAATTTCACGGTAGTATTCTTTCGTTCCCGAAAATTGGACGATAAGAAAAGTGACGGTGGCCAAAACCAAGGTCACCGCGATGTTTCCCGTTACGTTTGCCCCGCCGGGAAACATCGGTATCAATCCCAACAGGTTGTTGATAAAAATAAAAAAGAAAACCGTAAGCAGATATGGCGCGTACTTTTCGTAACCCTCGCCAATGCTGGGTTTTATCACATCATCGTTAACGGAAACAATGAACATTTCCATAGCCCCCGTAAAACCTTTACGGGCTTTTATCGGGTTGCGTTTTAAAGATCGGGCCACACTTATTATCAGAAGGATAAGCAATGTGGAGGCCATGATAAGCGACAGGGCATTTTTCGTCAGCGATAAATCCAACGGGCGTATTTCGTGACCGGAACGGTCGGTTTCCACAATTTTGCCTTTGAATTTCCCTTCCTGCGGAATCTGAAACCCGTTGTATGTGCGCTGTCCGCCATGCAGGCGCGATGACATGAATACGTGCCAGCCGCTCTGCCTGCTGTGCAAGATCACCGGTAGCGGAATGGAAATATCGGTTTTGCCAAAACTGGTGATGCGCCACTCATACGCATCGGCCAAATGCTCCAGAATAAGCTCTCTTATGTTCAACTCCTCCTGCGCAACGGCTTGTCCGTCAGCGGCTGCCGAAGCATCATTGCATGCCATCAGCATTAAAATGAGCAATAACCAATATGAGCGGAATTTTTTCATTTATGGGGAAGGCGCTTCCGGGGTGGTTTTTGTTGGTCTCCTTTGTATTTCATATACATTTCGAGCCGCATGTAAATGTAAGTTTCCAGCAGCAGGTACAGGAGATAAAAAACGATGAAAATAATAACGAAACTACGGATATTTTCTTTGTCGAAAAACCAATAGATCATGATAGCCACCGCTCCGGCAAAGACTTTCGCCACACGAATGAGCATGTAAATATTTACGATCCTTTTTGGCTTGTCAACCGGAATACGCGACAGGAAAAAGATGAAAATAAGCCCCATGACGTAAAAAAACACCGGTACAACAAAATAATAATCTATCAGTATTTCGGGGAAAAACCGCTTCAGGATGAACCAGACGCCAAAGCCGGCAATAAACAACATTGCCGTGTGCAGAATAAGAAAATATTTAATGTACTTTTTCATCGTTGTTTTTTATCGCATCAACGCAAACCGTGACCACGTTGTTGTTCATTTCCATAAAACCGTCCATGACGTCCAATTCGTGGATATGCCCTTCGGCCAGAAACTCCAGCCTGCCTTCGGTGAGCGAAGAGATAATGGGAGCATGATCCTCCAACACCTGAAACGAGCCCAAAGTTCCCGGCAGGGTAACCGATTCCACCTCGCCGCTGAACAAAATCTTTTCCGGTGTCAGTATTTCGAGTTTCATTTTTCCGGTGTTTTTTCGCCTTCGGCGACGGGTGTCTGGACACTTTGCTGCAAAAGCTTCTCGCCCTTTTCGATCGCCTGTTCAATGGTTCCCACACTCATAAATGCGGGTTCGGGATATTTGTCCATCTCGCCGTCGAGGATCATTTTAAACCCTTTTACCGTATCTTCGATGGAGACCAACGCGCCGGGCCGTCCCGTGTATTGTTCGGCCATAAAGAACGGCTGAGAGAGAAACCGCTGCACCTTGCGTGCGCGGTTCACGGCAAGGCGGTCTTCGTCCGAAAGCTCTTCCATACCGAGGATGGAGATAATGTCCTGCAGCTCTTTGTAGCGTTGCAGAATTTGTTTCACGCGCATGGCAGTGTCGTAATGCTCTTCGCCCACGATAAGCGGATCGAGGATGCGTGATGACGACTCCAGCGGATCCACGGCGGGGTAAATACCGAGCGAAGCTATTTTGCGGTCCAGCACGGTAGATGCGTCGAGGTAGTTAAATGTGGTGGCCGGAGCCGGATCGGTAAGGTCGTCGGCAGGAACATACACTGCCTGCACGGAAGTTATCGAACCGTGCTTGGTTGAGGTGATGCGTTCCTGCAGCGCGCCCATTTCCGACGCCAGCGTTGGCTGGTAGCCAACGGCCGAAGGCATTCGCCCGAGCAGGGCGGAGACTTCCGAACCGGCTTGCACGAAACGGAAAATATTATCAATGAACAGCAAAATATCGCTGCCTTCGCTGCCGCGGTCGCGAAACGACTCGGCTACGCTAAGCCCCGTGAGGGCAACCGATGCGCGCGCGCCGGGAGGTTCGTTCATTTGCCCGAAAACCAGCGTGGCCTGCGATTTTTTCAGCTCTTCGTAATCTACTTTTGTTAAATCCCAATGGCCGGCTTCCATGCTTTTTTTAAATTCTTCACCGTATTTTATCACGCCGGATTCGATCATATCGCGCAGCAAATCGTTCCCTTCACGCGTGCGCTCGCCCACTCCGGCGAATACGGAATAGCCGTGATGTCCTTTGGCAATATTGTTAATCAACTCCATGATGATCACGGTTTTACCGACACCGGCTCCACCGAATAAACCTATTTTACCGCCTTTAAGATACGGTTGCAACAAATCAATCACCTTTATTCCCGTGAAAAGGATGTCCTGCGAGGTGGTGAGGTCTTCAAATTTGGGCGCTTCGGCATGAATGGGATATTCGCCTTCGCGATCCAGCGGCGAAAGGCCGTCAATGGGATCACCGGTAACATTCATCAGGCGTCCTTTTATTTGTTCGCCCACAGGCACGCTAATGGGTTGCCCCAGCACCTTCACTTCGAGCCCTCGCTGGAGGCCGTCGGTAGCGTTCATCGCAACGGTGCGAACGGTATTTTCGCCGATGTGTTGCTGAATCTCCAACGTCACGGTATAACCATCGTTTCGGGTTACCGACAAGGCATCGTGGATAGCAGGAAATTTCTTCTCCTGCTCCTCCGTGAGTTCGAAATAAACGTCCACCACAGGGCCAATGATTTGCGAAATATGTCCTTTAAATTCTGCCATGAAAAAAACCAATCGTTGATTGATGCATTATAGTTACACAAACGTACCAAAAAATATTAGAAAATAAAAATTGAATTCATGCATCCAGGACTTTTCGCTTCTTTAATAATTTGACCGACAAATAATTCGTAAAAATAACAATAAAAATAATGATAAATGCAAAGTACGAAATTGCAGTTTTATGGTATAGAATTAACAAGATGCCGGTAAAATAAAGAAACATGGAGTTGTGCTCCTTGGAAACAACTTTTTGCCACTTGAATGTTTGATCCCGGTACGCTCCCTTTATACTGGACAGACGAGGGATAATCCTGTTCGTGTTTTTTTTATACGAAGTATATTCCTGCCCGAATTTATTGTACAAAAATGCTTCTTCGGCCAGAATAATCGCGATATACAGCCCGACAAACAACGGAAAGAAAACGAGGGTGAATATCAGCGAGTTGGCAAACAGCCCAAACCCGAGCAACAACAAAGCGTTGCCCAGATACATCGGGTTTCGGCACACATTGTAAATGCCTTCCGTTACCAGTTCACCCGCGTAAATGCGCCGATTTTTTCCGCCCCGTTCAATATACACCAACCCGATGGTTGTGATGCGAACAGCCATTCCGATAAAAATGATAATTCCGCCAACGATGAAAGCGTAAGTCATATTTCCGAAAACGGGCCGGGACGGAACAAACAACATGGCGTAAAAAAACGGAAACAACATATTTCGGTAATGGAACAGCCAATTTCCTAATTTTACTATCATGGCCGGCTCATTTAACGGCGATTATGCCTGCGAAGTTGTACCATTTGAAAAATACTTCGCCCGATTTGAATCCAGCATCTTCGAGCATCTTCAGGTTTTCACTCACCTTGTAGGGAATCAGCACATTTTCGAGCGCTTCGCGCTTTTGGGCAATTTCCATTTCGTCGTAATGGTTGCGGCGTTTAAAATCGTAATAATACTCGATCATCTGGCGATTAAACAACTCATTTTCGGCTAAAACTTTTTCAACGATGACAATGGCTCCCCCTTTGTTCATTTGCCTGTAAACAGATTGCAATAATCGCTCTCTGTTTACCGGACGAATAAATTGAAGCGTTAAACACAACACCACAACAGAAGCGTTTTTCACTTCCAGCGATTTACTGATATCACTTACAATCAGTTCATAAGGGCGTTTGAATTTTGCATTTTCGATGTCCGATCTACAAATCCCGATCATCGAAGGAGAATTATCTACTCCAACAAACTTCACTGCCGGACTAATTGTTTTGTTCAGCAGCAATAACGTTGTACCCGTGGAGCAACCCAAATCGTAGAGCGACGTATCCGGTTTGGCGTATTTTTGAGCCTGTTCCGAAATCATGCGTTGAAACTCCGCATAAAAAGGCACCGATCTCACCACCATATCGTCAAAGACATCGGCAACATCTGCATCGAAGCTGAAATCGGTAGAGTTTTCTATTTTTTCTTTAAAAATTTGATCTGTTTTCATATTGTTTCGTTTTTAGTTTTTTCTCAGTCCTATCTTGTGAATCTGAGGTTTGCAATAACTTATAGCTTTTCGCAATGTTGGTTATCAGAAGAATAACCAAAAAAATAATCGCAAAATAAACGATAAGTCCCGTAAAAATAAGTTCGAGGATAATGATCAAACCAATCAGCAAACCCGCTGCGGTGTATCGGTTTATTTCCTTGGGATAACGGTCGGTCACTTTATAGAACAACAATCCCGTGACTATATCCCAACCACAAAGTGTAACCAATAAAAATCCGATTACGTAAGAGGTATCGCTTGTATAAATCATAAAACCTATGCCGACAATGACAATCCCGATCCAATTCAACGTGCTCCCCAGAATAATGGTGCGCCATTTTCCGATGTTCCGCACTTTCTCTTCCACATAAACCACTGCCAGGCTAATAATTGATCCAAGAATTACAATCAGCAAATACCAAGAGTGAACATATTTTCCAAAAATGAAACCACTCATGGCTAACACGCTCCCCAGAAGTTTTATAACCGAAGCTCGGTAGTGTTTTCCCGCTTGTTCGTCCGGAATTAATTTTGCCACGATCGTCTCTCTGAAACTCAGTCTTGTATCGTTGTCTTTCATTGTCGCGTCTTGTTTTCGTAATGCATTTGTGCGTTGAGGAACTGTTTTGACTATCGTCCTATTTTACAGCGAATATGATCGTTTTCTTTGTTTTTGCCTGTTGTCTTTTCTCTTTTAGCCTGTCCACAATGTAATACATCATGGGAACAATAAATATTGTCAGGAACAAAGAGGATAGCAAACCACCGATAATTACCCAAGCCAGGCCGTTTTTCCATTCGCTTGCCGTTCCTCGCGCCAAGGCGATGGGTAACATACCGAAAACCATTACCAGCGTGGTCATTAATATGGGGCGCATACGCTCTTTTCCGGCCAGGATCAGCGCAGCTTTGTAATGCATTCCGTTTGCTTTCTCGCGATTGGCGAAATATACGATCAGGATGGCGTGTTTCGTAAACAGTCCCATCAGCATGATCAAGCAGAGGAGAGCA
>JAQVEB010000189.1 GCA_028698105.1 Petrimonas sp.
TTGCTCGTTTGAGGAAGGTTTATTGTCAGTCGGTTTAGGCAACTCTTCCGTCGGTTTTTCGACAGGTGTCTGCGATCCCGACTCCATTTGTTTCCTCAAATAACCGGTAATCAGATTTGATTTTGTATTTTGTATTGACGGTTGAACCGTTTTTCTCTGTTTAGGCGAAAGCCCGGGTTCCGATAGCGAGGGGGAACCTGGTTTTTCCTCAACTGCCGTGCTGTTTTCTTCGGCTGTTTCGGCTTCGTTATCCGTGGCAGGCTGATGCTCTTGCGTCGTTTGTTGGTGCTCCACAATGGGGATATCTTTTTCGCTAACGGAAAAGGGATGAAGCAGGAACAATAATCCCAGCAAAGCCGCAGCAACACCCGCTGCCAACCATGGCCAGAGGAGTAAAGATCGTTTTTTTGCAGGCGCAAGTTGCTTTTCGATCCGATCCCACGCATTGGGATCAACCGGCAATCTGTGATCTTTCACTTTTTCACTCACGCTTTGCGAAAAATCATCCAACTTATTTATATCCTGGGGATCAAACTGCATTTTTTTCCTGCATTAATCGTGTTACTTTCTCCTGAAGAATTTGCCGTGCCCGATAAAACTGGGAACGCGACGTACTTTCCTGTATATTGAGCATCGCTGCAATTTCCTGATGCCGGTAGCCTTCTATCGCAAAGAGGTTGAAAACCGTTCGGTAAGCATCGGGAAGTTCGGCAATGCAATCCATTAAATCGTCAGCCGTTACCTGTTCAACGGAAGGAGTATTTTCGTTATATCCCGTTTCAACAAGTAATCGCGTTTCTTTTTCTTTCAGTCTGTTTTTTGTACGAAGAAAATCGAGTGAAGTATTCACGAAAATCTTTCGTATCCAAGCCCCGAAAGGGCCGCTGCCCGAATACTGGTCCATTTGTGTGAAAATTTTCAGAAACCCTTCCTGCAGCACATCTTTGGCATCATCACCGTCGGCAACATAGCGTTTGCATAAGGCCATCATCGCCGGAGCGTACTGTTCGTACACTTCTTTTCTTGCCCATAATTTACCTTCCTTACAAGCCGATATTAAACGATGTTCCGACATAAAACTTTTCCCTGTTTTCTATATGATGTTTTTGGGGTGCAAAATGTTGCAGGATAAATGAAAAATATTGTTAAAAATTTAGAAGCAGCGTTCCTTTACTTTAAGCGTTTCAACAGACGTTTGTTCACTTTCACGGTATATTTTTTACGCAATCTTTTCATCGTTTCTTTTTCAAGGTATTGTTGATAATCGTTTATCACCGCCGAACGTACATCTTCAAACGACGGTTGATCTTTTCTGATCGCAGCAATCACAAAATAAGGAAAATCGTCACCGGTTGCCGGAACCATGTCGCCGTCAAAAAAGCTGTAATCAACAAATTCGTTTTGGCCTTTCTGCCAAACTCCCGATTCTGTTTTTACCACGTAACGGCTATCGGTTTCCTGCTCGTGCCTGATTGCCGAAGGCAAATCCTCGGGATTTGTTTTGAAAAGTTCGTTTGTTTTATTTTTTGAATATTCGTCGTGGCACATAGCGATCATGCCCTTGTAGCCGGGCTGTTTCCATCGGTAGTTTTTTTCATGGGTTTCAAAATATTCCTTTAATCCTTTTTCATCTGTTTGGGCTTTCTCCCACACCTGTTCGTTCATAAATGCAAAAAGAAGCATCCCGTCGCGATACTCCTGCAGCAAATACCTGTTCTCGGGATTATTTTTACCCGAAGCCTGATCGAAATCCTGCACATACCGCGCATACTCTTGCCGGAAGTCAGGCGTTTTATCCATTCCCAATGCCAAAGCTTCCTGCACTTTCAACTTAAAATCAATATACATTCGTACATACTCCTCCAACGAAATCCGGTCGAAGGCATTCTGTTGACTTTTCCGGTAGGAATATGCGAATTCCGACAGCGTAACGGGATTTCCGTTTATCGTCATCAGCACCGGATCTGTTTGTGAAAACAGCGTTTCACCTAAAAAAACAAAAAGCAGTAAAAAAAGAGTTCTGAAGGGCATAGCGTTACACAAAAAACGTTCTCCGTTTGGTATAACGAAGAACGTTGAAGAAAATTATATTTCGTCTTATTTTACTTGTCGCTTTCTCTGCTGTAATTCGGCGCTTCGCGCGTGATCATCACGCCGTGCGGATGACTTTCGAGGTAACCGGCCGACGTAATCTTCGTGAATTTCGCATCGTGCAACTTCCCGATATTGGCAGCGCCGCAATATCCCATACCGGCACGCAATCCGCCAACCATCTGATAAATAACCTCCTGTAAGGTTCCTTTGAACGGCACGCGTGCCTCAATCCCTTCGGGAACCAGTTTTTTGATGTCGTCTTCCACATCCTGGAAATAGCGGTCTTTCGAGCCTTTCTGCATGGCAGAAAGCGAACCCATGCCGCGATAGGTTTTAAACTTTCGTCCGTTAAAAATGATGGTCTCACCCGGCGATTCTTCCGTTCCGGCAAGCAACGAGCCCATCATAACCGACCAACCGCCGGCGGCCAGCGCCTTCACAATATCGCCCGAATAGCGCAATCCGCCATCGGCGATAACCGGAATTCCCGATCCCTTGAGGGCGTGCGAAACGTCGTAAATGGCCGAGAGCTGCGGAACGCCCACACCCGCAATCACGCGGGTTGTACAAATGGAACCCGGCCCAATTCCAACTTTCACGGCATCGGCTCCGGCTTCTACCAAAAATTTGGCCGCTTCGGCCGTTGCGATGTTGCCTACCACCACATCAATATCGGGATATGTTTTTTTCACGAGCCTCAACATATCGGCCACGCCTTTGGAGTGTCCGTGCGCAGTGTCAATAACAATGGCGTCAACGCCCGCATCAATGAGTGCGCCGGCTCTTTCCACCGAGTCGTAAGTTACACCAATGCCGGCAGCCACGCGCAAGCGTCCCTGATCATCTTTGCAGGCAAACGGTTTATCCTTTGCCTTTGTGATGTCTTTGTATGTGATCAACCCAATCAGTTTATTGTTCGAGTCAACCACCGGTAGTTTTTCAATTTTGTTTGCCTGAAGAATATCCGCAGCAGCATCCAGATCGGTAGTTTGCCGGGTAGTAACCAGATTGTCTTTGGTCATCACTTCGTAAATGCGTTTTTCCATTGACCGCTCAAAACGAAGATCGCGGTTCGTTACAATTCCCACCAGCCGGTTTTCCTCATCCACCACAGGAATTCCGCCGATCTTAAATTCGGCCATCAGCGCCAGCGCATCGGCAACGGTTTTTCCGGGTTGTATGCTGATGGGGTTCAGGATCATGCCGTTTTCGGCACGTTTAACGGCTTTCACCTGTTTGGCCTGCTCTTCGATGGTCATATTTTTGTGGATGACACCGATACCGCCTTCGCGGGCGATGGCAATGGCCATAGTGGTTTCGGTCACCGTGTCCATAGCGGCAGACACCATCGGGATGTTGAGGGAGATGTTTCGAGTAAATTTAGTGGAGAGATCAACGTTACGCGGTAACACTTCGGAGTATGCGGGGACTAACAACAGGTCGTCGAAAGTCAACCCTTCCATCGTAATTTTATCTGCAATAAATGACATAAATTTTCACCTTTATTTTTTATTGCATGCAAATGTAGGTATTTTTGAAGAAATTGTTGTTATGAAAGACGTTAATTTTTCATCATCTCTGGAATTTTTATAAATAAAATCTATATCAGATAAATGTTCATCTGTTTTTTTCGCACCGTAAAAAGCGATATATTTGGAGCGTTAATTTGTCACATTTTAAAAAAATCAAAAATTATGTCAGTATTAGTAGGAAAAAGGGCTCCCGCATTTTGGGCGCCGGCAGTTATAAACGGAACAGAGATTGAAGCAAGTTTCTCTCTTGAACAATACATCGGGAAAAAATATGTTGTTTTCTTCTTTTATCCGGCAGATTTCACTTTTGTATGCCCTACCGAAATTATCGCTTTTCAGGAAAAAATAGCGGAGTTTGAGGATAGAAACACCGTTGTAGTGGCTGCATCCACCGATTCCGTAACCACGCACTGGACTTGGCTTCAGACACCAAGAAACAACGGCGGAATTAAAGGCGTTACTTATCCGATTGTGGCGGATCACGCAAAAGTTATCTCGATGCAATATGATGTGCTCGCAGGAGAATATGATGCCGATGATATGGGCAATCCGATATTTACCGGATCGCCGGAAGCTTACCGGGGATTATTTCTAATTGATAAAGAAGGAATCGTGCGTCATCAGGTGGTAAACGATATGCCGCTGGGCAGAAGCGTTGACGAGATTCTGCGTGTTATTGATGCGTTGCAGTTTACCGAAGAATTCGGCGAAGTATGCCCCGCAGACTGGCACAAAGGCGACAAGGGCTTGCAGGCCACACACGAAGGAATCGCTTCTTATCTGAGTGAAAAAGAAGAAGAGAAACAATAACCATTTGAAAAGACCACAAAAAAAGCCCCGGAAACGGGGCTTTTGTATTTTGTATTTCGCAGGACGGATAAAGAACTATATTACGCCTAATTGCCGGAATATTTTATCAATATGTTCCACGGCATAATCTATTTGTTCAATGGTATGCGTAGCCATGAGCGAAAAACGGATCAACGTGTCGTCGGGCGATACGGCAGGCGAAACAACCGGATTCACAAAAATGCCCTCTTCAAACAATAACTTGGTGATAAGGAATGTTTTATCGTTGTCCCTGATATAAAGCGGAATGATGGGCGTTGAAGTGGGCCCAATCTCAAAACCTCTTTCTCTGAACTGGTTAATGGTGTAGTGCGTCAGTTCCCACAAATGCTTTACCCGTTCGGGTTCCGATTTCAGGATGTCCAACGCGGCCGATGCAGCTGCCGTGGCCGCGGGGGTTATGCTGGCGCTGAAAATGTACGGCCGTGCATTGTGCCGCAGGTAGTTGATCGTGGCATAATCTCCGGCGATAAACCCTCCGATGGAGGCAAGCGACTTGCTGAAAGTGCCCATCACCAAATCCACCTCGTCCAGCAATCCGAAATGATCGCACACGCCTTTGCCACTGTATTTGCGGCCTAAAACTCCCAGTCCGTGGGCTTCGTCAACCATGATGTTTGCGTTATACTTTCGCGCCAGTTTTACGATTCCGGGCAAATCCGTTAAATCGCCTTCCATGCTGAACACACCATCCACTACGATGAGTTTCACTTTTCGCGGATCACACCGTTTCAACTGTTTTTCCAGCGAATCCATATCGTTGTGGCGGAATTTAAACTTGGTGGAAAACGATGTGCGCAAGCCTTCGATAATGGAGGCATGGTTTCTTTCGTCCCAAAGAATGTAATCGTCGCGTCCGGTTAAGCAGGAGATAACGCCTTCGTTCACGGTGAATCCGGTGGAAAACACCACGGCGTCGTCCTTATTCATAAAATTGGCAAGCTTACGTTCCAATTCAATGTGAATATCGAGCGTTCCGTTCAGAAAACGCGATCCGGCCATCCCCGTGCCATATTTCATGGTGGCATCGGCGGCAGCTTTCTTCACTTTAGGGTGATTCGTAAGTCCCAGATAAGCATTGGAGCCAAACATCAACACCTTTTTCCCGTTAATGACAACTTCCGTATCCTGATCGCTTTCGATAACCCTGAAATATGGATAAATGCCTGCCGCTTTCGCGCGTTGCGGGGCATCGTATTTTGACATTTTTTCTTTTAACAGATTCATTCCATTGTTTTTAGACGTTTATTTTATCTTTCCGAAAAAGATTCATCTGTCTTGCCCTAATTGATTTTTAACTGATAAAACGGCTACAAAGATAGCAATAAATTTAGATTATGTAATGAATTTGTACGCGATTTGTAGCGAGCGCCCGAAACGGCAGAACCACTTCATTATAAAGACGTAATAAAACAGGGCCTATCTTTTAGGGGTGTACTGTAAACATTTTCGCACGAAGTGCGTTCTACAAGAAAACAAACTATTTAAAATACAACAATTATGCTAAGTAAGAAATTAGAAACGGCGATAAACAAACAAATCAATGCCGAGTATTGGTCGGCATATTTATATCTGTCTATGTCGAATCATTTTGCGGCCGAAGGGTTGCAGGGAATGGCCAACTGGTTTAAAATTCAATTTAAGGAAGAACAAGACCATGCCCTTAAGTTTATTAACTACGTGATTTCCAAAGGGAACAGGGTTGAACTCCTGCCGATAGAAAAAGTTGAAACTAAGTGGGATTCTATTCTCGCAGCTTTCAAAGATACCCTGGCGCACGAGAAAGTGGTAACATCCCGCATTCACGAATTGGTGGCGCTGGCGCGTGAAGAAAAAGATTACGCTACAGAAAACAT
>JAQVEB010000190.1 GCA_028698105.1 Petrimonas sp.
CTAAAAAATATTTTTTTTGTCATGATGAATATAATTTAATGTTTGTGCTTTGGTTTATATTTTTCGGAATCCCGTTAACATCCGTAATTTATGTTCTCTGTGTGTTGTGGCAGCATCCGCTTTTTAAAGCCGATGCTGCCAACTCAGGGTAGAGAATTATAAATTACAATGTCAACTGGTGTATATCGTTAAAACAAGCGATCGGACTTCTAACTTCTGACCGATAACTGCTTATTTTACAATGTTTTCTTTACTTCAATCTCTTCGTAGGCTTCCACAATGTCGCCCACTTTAATATCGTTGAAATTTCTGATGCTCAGTCCGCACTCGTATCCCGATGAAACTTCTTTCACATCGTCTTTGAAGCGTTTGAGCGAATCCAACTCTCCGGTGTAGATCACGATACCATCGCGGATCAGGCGGATTTTGTTGGAACGTTTCACCTTGCCGTCTTTTACCATACATCCGGCAACGGTTCCCACTTTCGTGATCTTGAAAACGTCGCGCACTTCGATATTTCCAACGATTTCTTCCTTGATGTCGGGCGAAAGCATACCTTCCATAGCCGCCGTAACTTCTTCGATTGCCGTGTAAATGATGGAGTACAACCGAATGTCAACTCCTTCTTTTTCAGCTTCCTTACGCGCGCTCAACGACGGGCGCACCTGGAATCCTATAATGATGGCATCCGATGCCGCAGCCAGCGTAACATCCGATTCCGAAATCTGGCCTACGGCCTTGTGGATGACGTTCACCTGGATTTCGGGCGTCGAAAGGCGGATAAGCGAATCGGAAAGCGCTTCCACGGAACCGTCCACATCGCCTTTCACGATGATGTTCAACTGCTGGAAATTACCGATAGCGATGCGGCGACCGATATCATCGAGCGTAAGCAGTTTCTGCGTACGCAGTGATTGTTCGCGTTGCAATTGTTCGCGCCGATTGGCAATGGAACGGGCGTCCTGCTCGTTTTCCATCACGTGGAACGTATCGCCGGCCTGTGGCGCGCCGTCCAGTCCGAGGATCAGGGTCGGCTCCGAAGGGCCTGCCTCTTCGATGCGCTGGTTACGCTCGTTGAACATGGCTTTCACGCGGCCGAAATACGACCCGGCCAACACAATATCACCTTGTTTCAACGTACCGTTGTGAACCAGCACGGTGGCAACGTATCCCCGGCCTTTGTCGAGCGAGGATTCGATCACCGAACCCGAAGCATGACGGTCGGGGTTGGCTTTCAGCTCAAGCAAATCGGCTTCGAGCAACACTTTCTCCAGCAGTTCTTTGATCCCGACGCCTTTTTTCGCCGAAATATCCTGCGATTGGTATTTGCCGCCCCAGTCTTCCACCAGGTAGTTCATTTCGGCAAGCCGTTCTTTTATTTTTTCGGGGTTTGCGCCCGGTTTATCTATTTTATTGATGGCAAAGACAATAGGCACGCCGGCTGCGCTGGCGTGGTTGATGGCTTCCACGGTTTGCGGCATCACGCTGTCGTCTGCGGCAACAATAATGATCGCCACGTCGGTTACCTGCGCTCCGCGTGCACGCATGGCGGTGAACGCTTCGTGTCCGGGAGTGTCGAGGAATGTAATCTGGCGGCCATCGCTCAAGGTAACGTTGTACGCCCCGATGTGCTGCGTGATACCTCCGGCTTCGCCGGCAATCACGTTGGTGTTGCGAATGTTATCGAGCAACGATGTTTTACCGTGATCCACGTGTCCCATAACCGTAACGATGGGCGGACGAGGCTTTAAATCCTCGGGATTGTCTTCTTCCTCGGTAATTGCCTCCACCACATCGGCACTCACAAATTTGGTCTTGTAACCGTATTCGTCCGCAACAATGTTTATGGTTTCGGCATCCAACCGTTGGTTGATGGCAACCATTACACCGAGGTTCATACACGTGGAAATGACGTTGGTGACGGGCACGTTCATCATGTTGGCCAAATCGTTGGCCGTAACAAATTCGGTAAGTTGCAGGATGTTGCTTTCGCGTTGTTTCTGCAAATTTTCCTCTTCCTGTTTCTGGGAGAAGGCTTCGCGCTTCTCGCGACGATATTTTGCTCCGCCTTTTCCACCGCGTTTTTCGGTGAGGCGGGCCAACGTTTCTTTTATCTGTTTTTGAACTTCTTCGTCGCTTACTTCGGCCTTATTCGGTTTTTTCAGCGTCGGACGACGGCGGTCGCCGCGATCTTTACCCGATTCGAACGAACCCGGTTTTTCCAAGTTTACCTTTCCTTTTCGGATGCGTTTGCGTTTTTTCTTTTTGTCGCTGTCGTCGTCGTTTATGTCGTGTTTCTTTTCGTTGAGAGTCTCTTTTTTAAGCGATTTAACCTGATCTTCTTTCGGTTTTTTGGCTTCGCCGGCTTTTTGCTCCCTTTCCAGTCTTTCTTTTTTGCGTTGCGCTCTTGATTTGCGCGCGGGACGCGTTTTATCGT
This sequence comes from Petrimonas sp., assembly GCA_028698105.1. GTDB lineage: Bacteria > Bacteroidota > Bacteroidia > Bacteroidales > Dysgonomonadaceae > JAQVEB01. Next base: position 2,438 of record JAQVEB010000190.1, read on the forward strand.
TGATAGAGGTCAAATCAATGGAGCCTTTTACAACGATATTGGAAACAATTTTTTTCTTGTGTAGCCTGAAAACGTCCTCTCCTTCCTCATCCGAAGGAGTTTCTTCCTCATCCTGATCTTCTTCATCCACTTCCTCGATCTCAACTTCTTGCGCCTCTTCTTCGTCCGTAAAATCTTCTTCTACAGAGGTTTCTAAGGTAAAGTCGGCAGCAATTTCTTCCATTTCTTCCGGTTGAGTTGTTTCAACTTCCGGCTCTTCCGGTATGGGTTCGGGTTGTGGTGCGGGTTCTTCTTTCGCTTTTTCTGCAACAGGTTCTTGTTTTGGCTCCTGTTTTTTCTTTTTATGCTCGTCCAGATCAATGCTCCCTACCACATTCAAATGCGGTTTCATGTTTTCGGGAACTTCGGTCTTAATGGTTTGTTGTTCGGTTTTTTTCTTTTGCGATTTATCTTCAGGAAGCTCGTAACCTTTTATGGCAACGGTTTCTTTCTCTTCTTTCTGATGAAGTTTCTCACGTGTTTTTTCGACTTCGCGCTTGATATTTTTATCTTTACCGAACTCTGCGATCAACAGATCATACTGCTCGTCGCTGATCTTGGCGTTCGGGTTAGTTTCTATGTTAATACCTTTCTTGTGCAGGAATTCAACTAAATTGCTGATCCCTACATTCAAATTTTTGGCTACTTTACTTAATCTTTCAGACATATAATTGGGTTTGTCCTTTCTTTTTTATAATGAACGGTATTTTTTTGAATGCGATGACGATGCGGGAGTTTAAACTTCTTCGTCCTCCTCAAATTCCGAAGCAAAAATGCTTAATATTTCGTCCACGGTATCTTCTTCGAGATCCGCTTCGCGGATAAGCTTTTCGCGATCCATTGCCAGAACGTTTTTGGCAGTGGAGCATCCGATGCGTTTCAGCTGATCAATTACCCAGCCGTCAATTTCATCGCGGAATTCGTCGAGGTAAATATCTTCCTCGCCCACATCTTCTATATCGCGGAACACTTCGATGTTGTATCCGGTGAGCATGGAGGCCAGCTTGATGTTGGCTCCGCCTTTCCCGATGGCCAGCGATACTTCTTCGGGCAGCAGGAAAACCTCGGCGCGGCGTTCTTCTTCTTTCACCGAAATAGAATTTATTTTGGCGGGGCTCAACGCGCGCTGGATGTACAGTTGCGTGTTGTTGGTGAAGTTGATCACGTCAATGTTCTCGTTGCGCAATTCGCGCACGATGCCGTGAATACGGAATCCTTTCATTCCCACGCAGGCGCCAACCGGGTCTATACGGTCGTCATAGGCTTCCACAGCCACTTTTGCGCGTTCGCCCGGAATGCGGGCAATACCTTTTATAGTGATCAATCCGTCGGCAATTTCCGGAATTTCCTGTTCGAAAAGCCTTTCGAGGAAAATAGGCGATGTGCGCGAAAGAATGATCTTAGGGTTGTTGTTTTTGTTTTCAACGCGGGCAACCACCGCACGCACATGTTCTCCCTTGCGGAAGAAATCGCTGGGTATTTGCTCGGTTTTGGGCAAAATAAGTTCGTTGTGGTCGTCATCGAGCAGCAGCAGTTCTTTTTTCCAAACCTGATATACTTCACCCGAAACGATCATTCCGACTTTTTCTTTGTACAGGTTGTACAGGTTGTCTTTTTCCAACTCGAGTATTTTTGAAGCGAGGGTTTGGCGGAGATTGAGAATGGTTCGGCGGCCGAAATCTTCCAGATGCATTTCGTCTGTTACTTCTTCGCCTACTTCAAAATCTTCGTCAATTTTCCGTGCTTCCGAGAGCGTGATCTCCATGTTGGGGTCTTCCAGTTCATCATCTTCCACAATAAGGCGGTTACGCCAGATCTCAAGGTCGCCCTTGTCGGGGTTAATGATGATGTCGTAATTTTCATCGGTTCCGTTCATTTTCGATATCACGTTGCGGAACGATTCTTCCAACACGCTGATCATCGTAGCTTTGTCTATATTTTTCAGCTCGTTGAATTCGGAAAATGTATCAATCAGGCTAATCGTTTCTTTCTTTTTGCCCATATATTTATTATTTGTTTCGAGTTACGGGGTTCGTGTTGCGAGGTTGGTTGCATGACCTGATTGCCGCGTGTGCCAACTTTCTCAACTGCTAATTATTTTATTCTCTTTATTTAAACCGAATGAGATATTTGGTGTATTTTACGTCTTCGTACCCCAAACGAAGGTCTTCGTGCACCTCGGTTTTGCGCTTGGCGCCCTCGGGCCTTACCATTTTGGCGATAGTGACGGTGAATCCGTTTTCGTCGGCCGATTTCAGTACACCTTTCAGTTTTTCGCCTTTCCGGGTGAGGGTTTCAATCTCCTTACCTTCGTATTTTTTATATTGACGCAACGTTTTGAAAGGCGATGTCAGCCCCGCCGAGGTAACGGTTAGTTCAAAATCTTCCGCATCGCGGTCGAGTTTCGATTCGATGTGCCGGCTCAGCGCCACGCACTCATCAATGTTCACGCTTTCGTCGTTATCAATCTCAACGGTAATGAGGTTCCCGGGCGCAACCACCACATCCACCAAATAATCGGGTGTATCTTTCAGATACGCTTCCGCAATTTCGCTCACCACGTTTTTGTCAATCATTTTCGGTCTTACTAATAAAAAAGGAAGCCGTGTTTCCTGCTTCCCTCTTAATTTTCCGATGCAAAGATATTATTTTCAAACGGATTGGCAAAATGTTTCAGCGTTTTTTTACTTCGTAGTCGTCGGCATTGCTGCGCGGAGGATAGATTTGGGGAAGTTTACGGTTTTCTTTTTCTGAAAATCATTGTTCCGATAACGCCCGCCATCACCAACACCGACCCGATGATGTGATAACCGTAAAGCGTTTCGTTAAGCAATATCACTCCGCTTACAATGGTAATAATGGGCGTGAGGTTGGTAAAAATCGCCACCTGCGGCGCCGGAAGAATGGATAGCGCATAGTTGGCAAACAACGACGTGAGAAAAGACGACAATACCCCAAGATACAGCACCGACCACAAAAAACTGCTGTTCTTCAGCGGCTCAAAATAAAGCGGCATTGTGCCGCTTTGCAGATGCGAGAAAACCGCCGTAGCGTTGAAAACCACACAGGCCGTTATCGTCATAAAAAACGTGATATCGAGCGCTCTGTACCGGCGGTTTATCTTTCGTGCCAGCAGGTAATACACCACCACCGACAAAACCGACGACAAAATAAGCAGGTTGCCTTTCAGGCTGCCAGCCTGCATATCGAACCCGTTGCGATACAGGATATAGAAAATACCGGCAAACGAAACTATCACGCTGATCACCTGCCCCGGCGTACTTTTTTCTTTCAGAAACAACGCAGCCATGATCACCGTGATCACGGGCATAAGCGCCGACACAATGCCGGCCTCCGAGGCCGTGGTGCTTTTCAGCCCTTCGGCCTGAAAAATAAACGCCAGCAGCGGGTAAAAGAGCGAAATCAGCAGCAAAGGAAGCATTTTTCTGATCGCGATTTTCGGAAATTTCACCTTCCCCGATGCGTACACCACCAACATCCCCGCCGTGGCAGCCGTAAAACGATGCGCCAGCAAATCCACGGGGCCGGCCGCGCGCAGCGCGATCTTCATAAAAATGAACGACAAGCCGATGATGAGCATGGAGAGCACCACGCCGGCATACGCTTTGAATTCCTGATTGGCAGAACGCATCGTGGAGGCAGTTTACCGGTAATTATAATAGATTTCCGTTTTGTTTTTCGCGTGCTCGTCGTCACGCAACAACAAAAGCAGCGCTTTGGTGAATTCCTGCAAATCGTATTGCTCAATCTCCTGCAGGTCGGCCCACACGTACGATTCCGATTCATCGTTCAACCGTACGACTGTATCGCGG
>JAQVEB010000191.1 GCA_028698105.1 Petrimonas sp.
CCCTGAAATACCGTATAGATGTGGCTTCGATGGGTAAACTCGGCTTTGATATTCGTGCAAACGAATTGAGCGAGAAAGATATGGCTTTTTGCCAGCAGACGATACGGAATTACGATGGGTATAAAGATATTGTATGGCATGGTGAAATGTATCGCCTCGCCAGTCCGTATGAAAACGATATCGCCTCACTTATGTACGTAAATCCCGCAAAAACACAAGCCGTGATGTTCAGCTACCTCACCAATTGGCGCTATGTAGGCGATCCGGCACTTCGTCCGGTTAAACTACAAGGATTGGATGCGAACAAAAACTATCGTTTGACGGAATTGAATCTTTACGGCGACCAACGTACGCCTGTGGACAGAAGTAAGACTTACAGCGGTGATTTTCTGATGAATGCAGGATTTAATCCTTCCGTAAATCTCAACCGAACAAGTGTTGTCATCAAATTAGAAGCGATATGAAAGGCCGGAAAAAACCGTTGTTGGCAATAACATTGTTTTTTCTCCTTTCGATGACAAATATGTCGGCCCAAACCGATTATTCCAGTAAAATATGGGACGCTGCGCCGCATAACGCATTTCCCGACATTCGCTATTACGACGGTTATTTTTACATCGTTTTCCGCGAGAGCAACATGCATGTCCATAAAACCGCTGCCGATGACGGGAAAATTCGTGTTTTGCGTTCGTTTGACGGAAAGAATTGGATTTCCATTCAACTGCTCGAAAAAACCGGTTTCGATTTGCGGGATCCGATGCTGGAAATCACTTCCGATAATAGCTTGATGCTGTTAATGGGTGGCTCCGTTTACGATAAAACCACATTGACCGGTGCACATACGCACGTTTCTTTTCTTGAAAACGGAAGGTTTACCGGCCCCGTGCCGGTAAGGTATTCCGCTGACGTTGACTCCTCCCACAATTGGCTGTGGAGCGTAACCTGGAATAACGGTATCGGGTACGGCGTTGTGTATCAGTTTGAACCGAATAAACCGAACAAACTGATGCTTGTTAAGACCGGTAATGCCGTTGATTATTCATTGGTCGCCAATCTCGAAGTGGCTGGAAGAACCAGCGAATCGAAGGCCGTTTTTGTGAACGACAACGAAATGATCATGGTGATCAGACGCGATGGCGATCCGAAAACAGGCGTTTTCGGAAAAAGTCGAAAACCGTTTACAGATTGGACTTTCAAAGAAATGGATATTCAACTGGGCGGCCCGCATCTGATCCGCTTTTCAAAAGATTTGTGGCTGTTGAGCACGCGGAGTTTTACCGGCGAAAACCCACTTTACACGGGTATTTACTTACTGAATACCAACGGTGAAACCAAGAAATTATTTCAGTTTCCCGAAGATGGCCGCGCCGGCGATTGCAGTTATCCGGGAATGGAAATCCACAACGGGAATTTATACGTGTGTTACTATTCTTCGCACGACGGGAAAACCAATATTTATCTGGCGACTATTCCCATTAAAAAAATCAAAAAAGTACTAAAAGATTCGCGCACGGAATAGCTTTGGGCTACTTCCTGTTAAGCATCGGTTTGGTTTATTTCCATAAAAAGTGTACTTTTACGTTTATTTTTTATCAAATGAACGAGGGCGAAAAGAAAGTAGTGCGAAAAATGATCGGGATTTATTGCCGGTCAAAGCACGATAGTTCCGGTGTATTGTGCAAAACGTGCGCAGAATTGGAGCAATATGCTTTATCGCGTCTTGAAAATTGCCCTTTTGGCGAAAATAAGCCTACCTGCAATTCGTGCTCCATACATTGTTACCGGAGCGATATGAAACAGAAAATCAAAGAAATAATGCGGTTTTCCGGTTCCAAAATGCTGTTTATTCATCCCATCGACACCATTCGTCATTTTCATCATGAACGTAAGCGAAACAATAACTACAAAGCGGCTCTCAAACAACAGAAATAACCGGACCGACGTGCCATTTCTGGATCTCCGTACCGTTTTGGCCGATGTGCTCGCTGAGCGCAGCGAACTTATACCTGTGCTCAACCGGTTCGGGATCAGGCTGGGAGTGGGTGATAAAAACATTCGCCAATTGTGTCGTGAAAACGAACTGAATCCCGATTTCATTCTTACGGTTTTAAACGTGTATCTGGATGAAAATTATTTGCCCGATAAAAACCTGTTGTTGTTTGATGCCGAATTGATTGCCGATTATTTTAAACACACCATTGATAACTATGTGCAAGACCTGGTTCCCAACATCGAGAAACACTTGAACGCCTTCATCGCGTTAAGCGGATCGGAAAACAAAGAGTTATCGGCGTTGCGCGGACTGTTTTATGAGTTCAAGCAACAGTTGTCGAATCACTTCCAAAACGGTATAAATCAGGATGATGATTTTCCCGATGAACTACTTCACGATTTAAAGAACATTCTCATTAAACACGTATCGGGAAAGTACAACCAGAACTTGTGTCACGCGGTAATTTTTTCGCTTCACAGCTTCGAAAAAGACCTCATCGTTCACAACAGGTTACGAACGAAAATCCTTCGTCCCAAACTGAAAGAACTTAACTTATCGGATATCAACCATTTGCAACAGGTTATTGCGGAGGAGAATGTGTTGAACGGCGATAAGTCGGGAGCATTGACTAAACGCGAGGTTGAGGTGCTCAAACTTATTTCTAAGGGCTTTATCAACAAGGAAATTGCCGATGAACTGAACATCAGCCTAAATACGGTGCTCACGCACCGGAAAAATATCATCGCCAAAACCGGAATTAAAACCGTTTCGGGATTGACGATTTACTGCATCTCAAAAGGGCTGCTATCGCCCGATTCGCAGTTGAACGACGGAAAAAATTAGCCGGAAAACGGTTTCCAATTACAAAAAACCGTATATTTGTTTCCGGTTCAAGCCCCATCACCTTTTGACTTACTTAAAATGTCTGTTCTTGCTATAGACTTAGGAGCGACCAAACTGGCTGCCGCCGTTTTTGAATCCAACGGAAAAATTCTGTCGGGAGAATACAAGTTGCTCAAAAACGACGAAGGTAAAGACGCCGGAACGCTGTTCAAGGAAGTGATCGGCAGGAACATAGCGCAATTCGAAAACACGAAATCGCCCGTCAAAGCCATCGGAATTTGCGTTCCCGGCATTTACTTTCCTGAAACGAAAACGGTGTGGGCGCCCAACATTGAGGGTTGGGAAAATTATCCGCTCGAAAAAACCATTGCCGAAGTAACTTCCCTGCCTGTTTTTGTTGACAACGACCGCACCTGTTGCGTGTTGGGTGCAACGTGGAAAGGCTCGGCCGTGGGGTACAAAAACGTTGTGTATCTTGCCGTAGGCACCGGTATTGGTGCCGGAATAATGATTGACGGCCGGGTGCTTTACGGCAACGACAACATCGCGGGAGCCATCGGGTGGATGGCGTTGAGCGATACGTACAGGAAAGGTTACGAACAGTTCGGGAATTTTGAGTACCACGCCTCCGGCGACGGGATTGCACGCATCGCCAACGAATACCTGGCTCAGATGGACGATTACGCGGGAGAAATGCAACCACCGGTTTCGTCTTACGATGTGTTTGAAGCATACGATAGAAAAGACCCTGTAGCCACGCTTGTGTTGGACGAATGTGTGGAGTTCTGGGGCAAAGCGGTTGCCAATCTGGTGAGTCTGTTCAATCCCGAAATAATCGTGCTGGGCGGCGGCGTTTTCGGCCCGGCAGCCCAATTCAAGGACCGGATTTACCGCGAATCCAAAAAATGGGCGCAGCCCATTGCCGTGGAACGGGTAAAACTCGTGAACACAAAGCTGGGAAATGAAACCGCGTTGTACGGAGCAGCCAATCTGGCGATCCGGAAACTGAAAAACATAAAACACAAAAATGAGAAATAAAAACACCGCTTTTGCCGCCAATTTCATCGGAATTTTTCTTTTCGGAATTTCCATGGTGATCATTGGTTCCACGCTTCCCATTCTGAAAGAAAAATTCGGCATGACCGATATCGAGGCCGGCAGCCTGTTTTCCATTCTTCCCGTGGGAATTCTCATCGGTTCTGTTACGTTTGGCCCCATTGCCGATAAATTCGGCTACCGTTGGTTACTTTCGGTGGCGAGCCTGTTTCTTGGATTGGGATTTCTGGGAATTGCCCATGCCGCTTCCATGAACGTACTGCGGTTGTGCATCTTGATCTTCGGTGCGGGCGGCGGCGTGATAAACGGCGCTACCAGCGCGTTGGTCTCCGATTTGAGCGAAACCCGGAGTAAAATTGCCAATTTGAACTGGCTTGGAGCGTTTTACGGTATCGGCGCACTTTGCATGCCAATGGCTATGACGTTGATTGACAAGGCTTATTACACCACGCTTATTGATATCGCCTGTGCGTTGAGCATTCTTGTAGCCCTTCTTTTTGCCGTTATCAGTTATCCCATTACGGTAGAAAAAGAAAAAATATCGTTCAAGTTGATTCCCGTCTTCCTGAAAAACGGGTTGTTCATGGCCATTTGTTTCTATCTCTTCTTTCAATCGGCTTTCGAAGCCATTGTGAACAACTGGTCGGTATTGTTCTTTATGGACAAACTGGGTGTGGTACAGGACAAGGCGTTGATGGCGTTATCGTTTTCGGTGGCGGGGATGATCGTGATGCGCGTGCTCACGGGCAGCGTACTGAAAAACCTTTCGTACAACCGGCTAACGCAAATCGCGCTCGTATTGCTCTCCATCGGATTGGTCTGTATCGTAATTCCCGCTCCGTATGCTGTACGGGTTGCAGGGCTGTTTTTCCTGGGCGCCGGATTAGCGCCCGGATTTCCGGCGATGTTGGGTGTTGCCGGAGAAATTTTCAAAGGTGTTTCGGCAACGGCGTTCAGCTTTGTTATGGTCATTGCGCTGACGGGAAACATCGTTATCAATTATATTACCGGAATTTTAATTGATAAATACGGGACGGGAGTTTATCTGTATGTTGTGCTTACAGAAATTTTCGCCATGATTCTTATTTTCGGATTGATCCGGTTCAATGAAAAAAAGCAATTACAGAACTCGATAAAAATAAACTTATAATTAAAAAAGTAAAGTATTATGTTGGCAAACAAATGGTTAGATAATGTTCGCAGCATTATGTCGGACATCGAAAACACACAAATGGAAAATATTCGCAAGGCGGCTGAAGCAATGGCCGATTCCATTCAGGCAGAAAGGTGGGTACATACGTTCGGTTGCGGCCACGCAACCATTCCGGTGGAAGAAATGTACCCGCGCATCGGCAGTTTTGTGGGATTTCATCCCATTATCGAACTTCCGCTGTCGTTTTTCACACACATCACCGGAGAAATGGGTATTCATCAGTTTTTGTTCCTTGAACGGGTGGAAGGCTACGGAAAAGAGATCATGAAGAGCTACAACTTTGATCCGCGCGACACGATGTGGATTTTCTCGCATTCGGGGATCAATAATGTGAATATTGATGTAGCGCTGGAAGCAAAACGATTGGGAATGAAGGTGATCGCTTACGGCTCGGCCGCCGAAGCGGTCGGAAAGACAACGCGTCATTCCAGCGGAAAAACCATTTTTGAAATTGCCGACATCGTGGTGGATTCGTGTGCTCCTGCAGGCGATGCTTCGGTGGATCTGATGAATCATCGCGATAAGGTGGGCCCGGTTTCCACAATGGCCTTTGTTACAACGGTCTGGATGACCATAACCACCGTTGCCGAAATTCTCGCCGAACGCGGCGTGAAATTATACATTCATCCATCGCACAACGTGCCGGGCGATACCACTGCCCGCGAGCGGCTCGATGAAGCGTTGGCGAAATACAAAGAACGGGTTGCCGGAATTTAACGGATATGGAAACGAACAGAAATTTATTCGACATTTCAAAAGCCACGTGGGGCGATGTAAAACAAACCGCTTACGATGTGGTCATTTTGCCGTGGGGCGCTATGGAGCCTCATAACTATCATTTGCAGTACCTCACGGATTGTTACCTGTCGCAGGAGATTGCGCTCGATTGTGCCGAAAAGGCTTTTGAGCAAGGTGTATCGTGCATGGTATTACCGCCCGTTTATTTCGGTTCGCAAAACCCCGGGCAATGGAATAAGGCATTTTGCGTGCACACGCGAAGCGAAACGCAGAAAGCCATTTTACAGGACATTGTAGCATCGTTGCATGTGCAGGGTTTTCGGAAGATGGTCGTTCTGAACGGGCATGGCGGCAATACCTTTAAACCTTTTATCCGCGATCTGGCGATGGAATATCCCGATTTCAGTATCATAGCTGTGGATTGGTGGTCAATTATCCCGACCGAAGGTTATTTC
>JAQVEB010000192.1 GCA_028698105.1 Petrimonas sp.
ATGTGTTACAGCTTATTACTACTCAATTCGATCATTTTAGATAGTGTATTGAAATTGCGGGTGGTAGCATCTATTATTAATTTTCTTTCGAGAAAATTATGGTTGAGTTTGGTTTCGGCGGCGCTACCGGGAATAAACAAGTAGATAGCATGAGGCGTGAAAATAAACTTGTCGTTGCCCAAACTCAAATTTTTTAGGCCATTCACCAGATTTTCACCGGGAATATCGTTGAAAAGCGTAAAGAAAACCCGGGAAATATCGTATCCCTCCCCGAAAGGGTTTTCGGCAAGGACGGTTTTAATCTCGGCAGGTGTTTTCACGATAATCTTCAGATCGGCGCCAATGTTCTCTTTGATAATTGTTTTCACTTTTGCAGCCACTTCCTTGGCGGAAAGTTCGGAATCGAGGATCACATTTCCGCTTTGAATCCACGTTTGCACATTTTCAAAACCATTTTCGGCAAGAAATTGGCGGAGCAGTGCCATCGGCACGCGATTTTTCCCTATGGGCGTTACTCCGCGTAATAACACAATATATTTGGTCATCGGCCTCTTTTTTTACGTTTTTCTTCCTTTTCCTTTATGGCTTTCAGTGAAGCTTTAATGGCTTTTTCAGAAGTATCGTACTGAAATTTATAACCGGCATCCTGAATTTTCTGCGATGAAATGCGGCTTCCGCCCAAAACCAAGTCGGCGGCTTCGCCCATAATCAACCGTAAGAGAAACGGCGGAACATTGGGCATAAAAAAAGGCCGTTTCATGACGCGTGCCAACGCACGCATAAAACCGGCATTCGTGATAAATTCAGGCGAAACGGCATTGTAAGCGCCTTGCATAGCGGTATCTTCAATCGCTTTCAAATACAGATGACAAAGGTCATCAATGTGAATCCACGAGAGGTATTGCTTGCCGCTTCCGATGGGCGCTCCCAGTCCCAATCGTGTTGGAAGTACCATTTTTTTGAACGCTTCGCTGTTTTTTGAAATTACAAAACCCGTTCTCATCGCAACCGTACGAACACCAAGTTCGTCCTGAAACTGAGCAGCGGCCGCTTCCCACTTGCGGCATGTGCGGCTCAGAAAATCGCTGCCTGCAGGAACTTCTTCTTCGGTATGTATCTCCTCAGTGACACCGAGCCCATAATACCCTACCGCCGATGCCGATATGAAAGCATCGGGTTTTTTGTCCATCAACTTTACCGTGTCGAGCAACAATTGTGCTGTTTGAACGCGGCTCTCCACAATATCCTGTTTTTTGAGCCGTGTCCACGAATCCTCACCCAGGTTCGAACCAGCAAGGTGAATGATCACATCGGCTTGTTCAACGGCTTCCGTATCAATTTCGTTTCGCTGGTAGTCCCAGCGATAACGTGGAATATCGGCTTTTACGTATCGCTCACCCCTAAGCCAGATCACTTTGTAACCTTTTTCGCCGAGTAAACGCGAAAGCTTCCGGGCAACCAAACCCGAACCGCCTGTTATTAAGATAGTTTTCATTTTTGGATTTTTGGACTTATGATGTTGAATATCGGACTAATATTCTGATCCCTTACTATATAAAACAAAAAAGACGGCTGTTAGTTGCCGTCCTTCTCTCTTTTTTTTACTTTTAGCGTTTATCTTCTGCTGCCGCTCATGGCAATCATGATGTAATAAAAGAGCGTTGCCAATGAGCTGAGCGCAGCTACAACGTAAGTATATCCGGCCCAGCGCAACGCGTCAACAGCCTGATTGTGGTTGCTTACATCCGTAATTCCGGCACTACTTAGCCACGCTAATGCCCGATTTGAGGCATTCCGCTCTACCGGAAGTGTGATAAAACTGAACAATGTGGTTAATGCAAACATGGCGATACCAACCCACAATAGCGCGGGAAATGTTTGTACCATGATGATGCCAAGCAAGATAACCCATGTAACCCATTTAGATGTCGAAGAAATAACGGGCACCAAAGCCGAACGCATTTTTAACGGTGCATAGCCTGTGGCATGCTGCACGGCATGTCCCGTTTCGTGAGCCGCCACAGCGGCTGCCGCTACGCTATTGCTCCCGTAAACCGGTTCGCTTAAATTAATCGTTTTGTTGAGCGGGTTGTAATGGTCGGTGAGTTGCCCTTTCACGGAGGTCACTTGCACGTCGTATATCCCGTTGTCGTGCAACATTTTCTCGGCCACATCTTTTCCTGTCATCCCATTGCGAATAGGAATCCGTGAATATTTTTTAAAACGGCTTTGTAAGCTGGCCTGAACCATCCAGCTAACCACCGCTATTGCGCCAAAAATTATCCAAATTAATGCCATAAGATCTAATATTTTATGTTATTTCTTTATAAAACATTTTTCGCACCCAAAAGTTCAAGATGCAAACTCTTGGATGCGAAAAACAAAAAAACGTTTAATTGTCGTTTACCGTATAATCGTTTGAGCTCTGTCCGGCCCAACTGAAACGATGGCAATGGGAACGCCCAATTCCTCTTCGAGGAAGGTAAGGTAAGCGTTAAATTCTTCGGGAAATTCATCTTCCGATTGCATCCTGGTCATATCGGTTTTCCATCCCGGCAGTTCCACCCAAACGGGTTCGATGTTTTCGGTGATATCAAACGGAAGGTCTTCGGTTTCTTCTCCGTTAATCTTGTAGGCTACACAAGCTTTTATTGCGTCGAAGGAATCCAGCACGTCACTTTTCATCATCACCAGTTTGGTAACGCCGTTGAGCATGATCGTGTACCGGAGAGCCACCAGATCAATCCATCCGCACCGGCGCGGGCGTCCGGTAACAGAGCCGTATTCATGCCCTGCATCGCGTAACTCCTGTCCGGTTTCGTCCAGAAGTTCCGTTGGGAACGGGCCGCTACCCACGCGGGTGCAATATGCTTTAAAGATACCGAACACATCGCCGATGGTATGAGGCGAAATGCCCAATCCGGTGCATGCGCCCGCACAAATGGTGTTGGACGAGGTAACGAACGGATACGAACCGAAATCAATATCGAGCAAAGAACCCTGTGCACCTTCGGCCAGTACTTTATCGCCGGCTACGAGTTTTTTATTGATAAAATGTTCGCTGTCAATAATATCGTAGGATTTTAGCTTCTCCACACCCGCAAACCATTGCTCTTCTAGTTCCGGCAGATTATATTCGAAATCGTATTGCGCCAATATTTTCTTGTGGCGCTCTGTTGCTTTTTTGTATTTCTCTTCAAAGTCGTGAAACAAATCGCCCACGCGCAGGCCGTTTCTGCTTACTTTATCGGTATAAGCCGGGCCAATACCGCGTCCGGTGGTTCCTATCTTTGAATCTCCCTTCGACTGTTCGTAAGCGGCGTCCAGCAAACGATGCGTTGGAAGTATAAGGTGTGCTTTTTTTGATATGCAGAGCTTATCGGTGAGTATATTTCCGGCAGCTTCCAACGTTTCGGCCTCCTGTTTAAAGAGCGCGGGATCAATAACCACGCCATTTCCGATTACATTTACTTTTCCTTCCTGAAAAATACCGGACGGTATTGATTTCAATATGTATTTATGACCTTCAAATTCCAACGTATGACCGGCGTTGGGGCCGCCCTGAAACCTTGCTACAATCTGATAATTAGGGGTTAATACATCCACAATTTTTCCTTTTCCTTCATCGCCCCATTGAAGGCCCAAAATTACATCTACTTTCATTTTTTAAACTTTTAGGCAATTGAACATGCGCCTGTGTATTCGTGCAAAATGTATTGAATTGCCTCTTTGTTGTTCTTTTTTATACGTTAATATTCTATTACCGGAAACTCATTTCCCGGTTTTATCCCTGCCTGAGGTTGAGGTGCGGGAAAGCTTTCTCAACTGCATTTTCTTTGCATGGCTGCATTTGCTACAAATACCGTAAATGTACATGCTGTAATAATGCACGGTGAATTTTTTTATTTTTTTCTGTTGCGCGGGAGTAAACAGGTCGCCGTTTTTCGTTTCTCTTACTTCGCCGCAGGACATGCAAATCAGGTGATCGTGATTCTCATTGCCGTATGTGCGTTCATATTTTGCCATATTGGCTCCAAACTGATGCTTAACCACAAGTCCGCAATCGAGCAACAGGTCAATGGTGTTGTAAAGCGTTGCCCTGCTCACCCTGAAATTCACGTCAATCATGGATTTATAAAGCGAATCCATGTCGAAATGGCCTTTGGTGGAATAAATATGATCGAGAATGGCAAATCGTTCCGGGGTTTTACGATGTTTGTGAACCGTGAGATAGCCCATAAACTCTTCCTTGACCTGGTTCCTTAATTTTACATTATCCATAGCACAAAAATATGCTTTTTTTATGACTTATCGCTTATTTTAATCAGCTAATTATTAACAGGCAGCGATAAAATTAGTTGTAATGAGGTTTAACAAACTTGCGATGCAGTTTTTGGCCGCAACGTATGGTTCGACTTATTTTTTGGTCTCGGAGTGCCAAAAAAAGGCGGGAACGGTGGGTACGCTCTCGTTGTGGAAAGGATCGGATACTGTGATAAAATAATAGTATGCTTTATCGTCTAACGGCGGGCGATACATGTAAACCGGTTCATGCAGGCCGGTAGCGAGCAAATTTGCACCGTTCTTCATATCGAGGCTGTCGCTTTCGGTGCGATAAACATTGTAAGTTACACGGGGTTTGGCATCTTTTATTTTCCAGCGAAGCTGAAAATCGGCAGCAACCTGTTCAGCCGTCAAATCGTAGGGCGAATCGGGCTTTTTTTCGGACAACCACGTCATCGCCGGCATTTTCGCCGGATATTTATAGTAGTTGTCTTCCATCGCGTTCAGGATGCTGCGGTTGTATCGCAACACATGCTCGGTACGGAAAAAAGCATTGCCCGCAGCCCCTTTGTCGCGGCTATATTCAATTTGATCGGTAATTTCGCTGCGCAACCACCCCAATTCCTGTATCTGGTAAATACCCAAACCGGGCACCACGAAGCGTCCGTTACTATTCTTCAACCATTCATCGAGATACGGATAAAAAAGCTGGTCGCGGTAATACATCATGGGAAAAACGGCATCGTGTTTACCGGCTTTCATCCATTGAGCAGCATCCTGATAGACGCTGTAATAAGCCGTCCACGTATCGTTGGGATTGGGATAGACGGGTTTATAACGCCCCAACGGCGAACTGCTGACCATCACCCAGGGTTTCGCACTTTTCACCCAGTCATATACTTTAGCTACGAACATGTTAATGTTCTGGCGCCTCCAGTCTTCACGGTTTTGACCTTTTCCATACTTGCGGTAACTGGAAAGGTCGGTAAAATCCTTTGCTCTGTCGGGATAACGGATGTAATCGAAATGAACACCGTCCACATCGTAGTTATTCACAATCTCTTTCACGATGGAAAGCAGGTAATCATCGGTGCGGGGATTTCCCGGGTCTAAGAACCACGCTCCTTTGTATAGTGTAACGATATCGCGGTGTTTTTTCACTACCGAGGCGCCCCCCAAACTGCTCTGGTGCCTGCGTCCGCCCAACGGATACGTTACCAGCCACGCGTGGCATTCCATGCCCCGCTTGTGACATTCTTCAACCATAAATCCCAGAGGATCAAACGAATCCTTGCCGTAACTCGTAGCCACGCTGGAATACATCGGTTCAATTTTGGAACGGTAGAGCACTTCCCCGCTATTTCGGGTTTGAAATAGTACCGTATTGAAGTTGTGCTTTTTTAGCTCGTCGAGCATACGGATCAACTCCGTTTTTTGTGCTTCGACACTGGTTTTGTTCCGTGGCCAATCTAAATTGTAATTTGTTGTTAACCAAACAGCTCTTATTTCCGTCGCGGGGTATTTTTGAGAGAAAACGCTTATTGTTGTCAGCAGAAAAACAATAAGCAAACCATATATTTTATTCATTAATCGTTGTTCCTTGGATGCTTTAATCAGGTTTTATAACAAACAAGGTATTTCGAAAGTTTTTATCAGAGAAGCTTTCACCTGTTTTTTAGCAAAATTTTCGTTTTCAGACAACGGACTTATCGCTTCACTTAAAGTCGAAAAATCTATTCCTCATTCATGTAAGAAAAAGCATAACGAAATATTTTCACCCATAATAAATTCAATCTTAAATATTTTCCGTATATTCGTGTACGCTTTCATCTCTATGAATTTATTTTTGATGTAAAAATGTAAGAACACTCTAAATTATACCGGTATGACAAGAAAACACATCCTATTCGTTCTGGATAATATTCAGGAGGAAACAGATTTACGTGTGAACTGCGGCTCCCAAAATGTACGCCATGGTCTTTTGATACATAGAAC
>JAQVEB010000193.1 GCA_028698105.1 Petrimonas sp.
GCAGGAATTGTTCTCTGACGAACTTTATTCCGAAACTCACATGAAAAATCCCGAATTTGTTAAAATTGCCGAAGCATACGGTATAAAAGGCAGAAAGGTAACTCAACGATAAAAATTGGATGATGCCATTTCCGAAATGCTGAATCACAAGGGACCCTATCTGCTGGAAGTAAAAGTGGAAACCAAAGGAATGGTGTATCCAATGATTCCCGCCGGAGGAAACATCACGAATATTCTGCTTGGCGAAAAAAATGGAAAAGGCAGTTAAACAACGTTTTACTTCTAAATAAATACGATCATGCAAGAAAAAACATTATATACCATCACCATTTTTTCTGAAAATAAAGTGGGTGTTCTCAATCAAATTGCCACTATCTTTACCCGTCGGCAATTAAATATCGAAACACTCTCCGTATCGCCATCGGCAATAAAGGGAATCCATAAGTTTACCATCACTACCTTTGCCGACTCTGAAGAGGTGATGAAAAAGCTGGTTAATCAAATCGACAAACGGGTGGATATTCTAAAAGCTTATTATAACACCAACGACGATTTGGTTCATCAGGAAATTGCTCTATATAAAATAGAAACAGAAAAATTATTAGCAACTACTCAGGTAGAAGATTTGGTGCGCAAACACAATGCGCTTATTTTAGACATAAACGAACATTCAACGGTGATTCAAAAAACAGGTCACTACGAAGATACACAAGCACTTTTCGATGAGTTGTCGGAAAGCATTGGTGTATTGCAATTTGTTCGTTCGGGGCGTATCGCTATCACCAAATCGCGTGTAGAACGACTAAGCGATATGCTTGAAAAATTAGAAGAGAAAGAAGAAAAAATAAAAAATAATCACTCATAAACCCTAAAATTTAAAAATATGGCAGTAATGAATTTTGGCGGGGTAGAAGAAAATGTAGTTACCCGCGACGAATTTCCTTTAAGTAAAGCTAAGGAAGTATTAAAAGACGAAGTAATCGCCGTCATTGGTTATGGCGTGCAGGGACCCGGACAATCGCTCAACTTGCGCGACAACGGGTTCAACGTTATCGTTGGACAACGAAAAAACAGTAAATCATGGGACAAAGCCATAGCCGATGGCTGGGTTCCCGGCAAAACGCTTTTCGAAATCGAAGAAGCTGCAAAAAGAGGTACAATTATTGAATATCTGCTTTCCGATGCAGCTCAAATTGAAGTTTGGCCCACAATAAAGAAACATCTCACTCCGGGCAAAGCGCTCTATTTTTCGCATGGTTTTGGAATTACTTATAAAGACCGAACAGGCATTGTTCCCCCACCTGAGGTAGATGTTATCATGGTTGCACCAAAAGGATCGGGAACAAGTTTGCGGAAAATGTTTCTCGAAGGAAGAGGACTCAATTCCAGCTACGCCATCTTTCAAGACGCTACCGGTAAAGCTTACGACAGAGTCATTGCTTTGGGTATCGGTATCGGTTCGGGATATTTGTTTGAAACCACCTTCGAGCGCGAGGTATACTCTGATCTTACCGGTGAGCGAGGCACATTGATGGGCGCCATTCAAGGTTTATTCTTGGCTCAATACGAAACCCTTCGCGAGCATGGACACACACCATCCGAAGCCTTCAACGAAACGGTTGAAGAACTTACTCAATCGCTCATGCCGTTAGTTGCCGAACGAGGGATGGATTGGATGTATGCAAACTGCTCTACTACCGCCCAACGAGGTGCATTGGATTGGATGGGGCCTTTTCACGATGCCGTGAAACCCGTTTTCGAAAAATTATACAACGAGGTGGCCAGCGGAAACGAAGCTCAACGTTCTATCGATTCCAATTCACAACCCGATTATCGCGAAAAACTGGAAGAAGAACTGAAAGCCTTACGCGAAAGCGAAATGTGGCAGACAGGCGCGGTAGTTAGGAAACTAAGACCCGAAAACAATTAAACCTCAGAGAGAATCCACTAGAAATAATCACGGGGTAGACTTCACAACCTACCCCGTGATTTGGTTTATAACCATTTTACAAACAAAAGTATGAAAACCTTTGCGGGAAAAATTACCTTAATCTATCTCTTCTTCCTTTGTCAAATCCAACTTTTCATCGTCTTTCCCGCGATCAAAAAACATTTTGTTTAACGGATTCGCATGTGCTTCGTCGTACGCTTTACGATTATTGAAAATATCGATTGCCGTATAAATGGCCTGAAGAAACGAGTCGATTGAAGCCTGATTTTTCCCCACAATATCATAAGCTGTTCCATGATCGGGTGAAGTACGAACCACAGGCAATCCCGCAGTAAAATTAACACCCGATTCCATCGCAATGGCCTTAAATGGAATAAGTCCCTGATCGTGATACATGGCTAAAACAGCATCGAAATCCCGGAATCGTCCTGTTCCGAAAAACCCATCTGCAGCAAATGGACCCGAACAAAGGATGTTATCTTTTTTCTGCATTTCCTCAATCGCAGGGAGAATAATTTCCTGTTCTTCATTACCCAACAATCCGTTCTCACCCGCATGAGGATTCAGACTCAACACAGCAATTCGCGGATTTTCAACTCTAAAATCGCGTTTCAACGAATAATCCAATATTTTTATTTTCTCTTTAATCAATTCCGTCGAGATGCTTTTCGGCACCTCAGAAAGCGGCATATGCGTAGTTACGAGCGCCACGCGCAAAAATTCGGACACCATGATCATGAGTGCTTGTTCGCCTTTTTTCGCAAAACGCTCTTGCAAAAATTCGGTATGCCCGGGAAAATGAAAATCTTTACTTTGAATGGTATCCTTGCAAATAGGCAAGGTAACCAAAACATCAATATTATTCGCTT
The DNA here is from genome assembly GCA_028698105.1 of Petrimonas sp. Lineage (GTDB taxonomy): Bacteria > Bacteroidota > Bacteroidia > Bacteroidales > Dysgonomonadaceae > JAQVEB01. Next base: position 2,821 of record JAQVEB010000193.1, read on the forward strand.
CCAAATCATTAACAGCACAATCGAGAGCGCGAAAAGCGGCTTCACCCGAAACATCGGTAGGCATCCCCATGTCAATCTTAACCTCTTCTCTTATACAATTAACAAAGTTTATTTTCCCATCCCTACACTCTTCGGCTTTGTCTATAAAATTGAAAGGCAACGGTTTACAATTAAGTACCTTTCTGTAATACGAAGCTGCTTTTGCCGATCCATAAATAACCGGCGTAAAAATATCCAACAATCGGCTATCGGAAAACGCTTTAAATATTATTTCATATCCAATACCATTCAGATCACCATGTGTAATACCTACTTTCACTCTTTTCGACATTTATTTATTCAAATTATATTTCTTCTCCTTAAATTGTTATTACGATTATTTTATTTTTTCTCCTTACTCTGCTCATTGGGATTAAGAATACTAATTGTATAAAACGAGGCTTCCAAACTACGCAATAAGTTACGTTTATTACCTTCGGGAGCATACACAAAAACATCCACCACAATCACCTTGTTGGTATAAGGATTTACAAACGCTTGCGCCACAAACGGTCCACCCATCATATCGGCAGTCATCTCCCATAATCCGCGTATTTCGGCTCGGAAAATACTGTCAATCACCAGTCTTCTGTAAAGAGGATCGTATTGCTTGGAAGTAGTCATTTGTGCATCAAAAGAGCCTTTGATATGTTCTCCCAATATACTGTCTCTGATAGCAATCAACGAATCTTTTTCAAACACTTTTTCCGTAACGTACGGGAATTGATAAATGACAATATCCTGACGCCCTCTAGCAGCATCGTTGGTAGCCCAATAAAAATCCTTGTCTTCAGTAACACGAGTTAATCCCGGTGGATAATGGATACTGATACCGAACTTTTCTCTTATATTTTTCTGCGGGGTTCCCGATTCCTCCTTGAGCCACTCTGCCGTCCGTTCCAATTCTTTGGTTACCAAATAATCGAGAATGCTTTGTTTCTTTTCCTCTACATAATTAACGAACGAAAGTGTATCCGGAGCTTTAATCGTCATAATCACTTGTCCGTAAGCATATTTATCTATCTCCGCAGTAACCTTCGGAGTAGAATAAATATTCGAAATTTCCGGAATAACAATATTCCTCGCCATTTTATAAGTGGTACTGAAATTCTGTGGCGTCACGTGCAATATCTTAAAATGAGGTTCCGGTTGAGGTAGTGCCGGTATAGGTGCATTCAACAAGTCATACACGGCACGTCCTGCCTCGCCATTTTCCCACGCATCCTTGTCCATCACTACCACTACTTCATTTGCCATAGATGAAGCACGCAAAAACTTTGTCGATCGTTTGCAAGATAAAAACAAAGACGATATGGCAACAACGGAAATAAAAAAAGTAACATGTTTCATAATATCTGATATTTTTAGGATAATTTTCTTCTTTTTCTATTTTAAACTAACTTTAAAACAAACACGGCATGATTTTGTTTAGCATTTCTCACCCTTTTTTGTCTTTTGTCTGTTCATGGTCGATAACATGCCACACGCTGCAAAAATGTCTTCGCCACGCGAAGCACGAATGGTACAGATAAACCCTTTGGAGGTGAGAAAATCGCGAAATTTTATCATTGTCTCTTCGTCGGAAGGCTGCAAAACACTATCGGGAAAAGCATGGAAACGGATGAGGTTGATCCGGCAATTCAACCCCGAAAGAAGCTTCACGAGCCGACGCGCGTAAACAGGCGAATCGTTCACACCTGCAAACATAATATATTCAAACGACAAGCGGCGTTGATGCGTCCAATCGTAGTTGTGAAGCAAATCGATGATCTGCTCAATCGGATAAGCTTTTTCTGCCGGCATGAGCAATTGTCGTTGCTCCGACAACGGACTATGAAGACTAATGGCAAGATGACAACTGCTTTCCTCAAGAAAACGTTTGAGCTTAGGTAATATTCCGATGGTTGAAAGCGTAATGCGCTTCGGGCTCCATGCCAAGGCATAATCGGCCGTCAGTATCTCAATAGCTTTCATTACATTATCGTAGTTGTCGAGCGGCTCTCCCATCCCCATAAAAACGAGATTGGATAAATTTTCGGCGTCCGGAACAGAATATACCTGATTAAGTATCTCGTTTGTTGAAAGATTACCACTAAATCCCATTCTCCCTGTCAGACAAAATTCGCAATTCATCTTGCATCCGATTTGCGAAGAAACACACAGCGTGAGCCGCTCATTTTCGGGAATCGTTACCGCTTCAACGAATTTGTTATTGTGGTGAGTTTCAAACAGCATTTTCTTTGTGCCATCCTTAGAAGTCTGTATATCAATCGGCTTTACTCTACCAATTTCAAACCTGTTTTTCAGAATTTCTCTGTTTTTCAGAGAAATATTGGTCATTTCATCGATATCTGTCACACGCTTCACATACACCCAATCGGCAATTTGTGAAGCAGTAAATTGAGGTAAATCCAATTCCTTCACCGCTTCTTTTATTTCGGCAAGCGTCATGCCGAGAAAATATTGTTTTTCGTCCATGATTCCCTTTTTAGAAAACAAAGATAATCATGATTTGCGAAATAAGCCGATTGCCTTAAGAATAAATGATGAATTGGCAAGGAAAAGAAAAAAATTCTTTAAGTTTGCATAACATTATGGTTGCGGACAAGCTAAAAAAACAAATCATATTTTAATAATGAAAAGATTAAGTCTACTATGCATCCTTCTGATATCGGTTCTATTTGTACACAAATCGCCGGCACAAAACATCATAAATGTCACCACCCACAAGCGTGTATTCATAAACACCAACATGCAAGAAGGCAAAAAGTCGTTTTTCGGGTGGGGTGTTTTCCCGGATGCCAAAGAGGATGTTCGCAGAATCAAAATGCAAGTCACCTTAGCACACCCCGACTCTGCAGCCATTGCTCACTGGGACTACCTTGATTTTATTTATTTGCGTCGCACAGGCGGTAAAGCAGGCACAAGCCGCGACATCGAACTGGGTCGCTTAATTACACCCTACGGAAGCAGTTTTACCAAAGACTGGAGTTTCATGTGGGAAGTAGATGTTACCGATTTTGCCTCGTTGCTCCGCGACAGTGTAGAAATCGAATATGTTCATTCCGGCTACGAACCCGACAAACTGGGTTGGTCGCTAACGGTAAATTTCGAAATCCTTACCGGTCCCGCAATCGCCAATCCCATTTCCGTTACCGAACTTTACAAAGGAGTTTTCCCTTACGGAGATAAAAACGATCCCATCGAAAATTACCTCAAACCGATCCCCTTCACATTTGCAGATAATGCCGCTTTTGGACGCATCCGGATTCAGCACACGGGACACGGTTTCGGACCACCGGACGGTTGCAGCGAATTTTGCAGCCGATGGCGTGAAGTAATTTTCAACGGTAAAGTCATCGACAGAAGAGACCTTTGGAAAGATTGTGG
>JAQVEB010000194.1 GCA_028698105.1 Petrimonas sp.
CGGTTTTCCCTGAAATCCCAAAATATACCTTCCGATAGCCCTTCGATGGTCGTAGATATTTCGCCCGTGAGTTTCATCGCGATGTAATCGCCGGGAAGCATGATTTTGTAAATTTTTTCGTAGATTTTCGGCTCGTTTTCTTTTACCCAGGCCAATTTTGACGCCGTGAAATTTCCCGGGGAATTCAGCAAATGCTCCAGCGCTTTCTCCTGTCCAATGGCTTCAAAGGCTTTTTCGCCATAGGAAACAGCACGACTGTCACACCAGATAATTGAGGGCCGGAGCACGTTGAAATCTTTATCAACGGCCACCAACCCGTGCATCTGCCACGAAATCCCGATGCCTTTTATTTCTTCTGCATTCACGCCGGACTGTTTTAAAACCGATGCGTTAGCAAGTTTAAGGTTCTCCCACCACATTTCGGGGTCTTGTTCCGCCCATCCGGCCTGAGCAGCGTACATCGTCATTTCTGTTTTCGGGAAAAAGTCCGATGCCACTATTTTCCCGCTATCGGTATCCACCAAACAGGCTTTTACCGATGAACTTCCTACGTCATAACCTAGTAAATACATATACTTTTGTTTTTAATATTGTAAAACCGATATCTTTATATTCTGTTTGTATCTATCTCATTTCTAACAACCGCCATCATACCCTCCACCTGCGCAAGTGCAAACATTCTTCCCAGAAAAGAATATCCGGGATTGTAGTCTTTTTCAGCATCGTCGAGCATCAGTTTTCCGTGATCCACCCGCATGGGTAGTGACGGGTTTTGTTTTTCGAAAATTCGAATAAGCTCGATCAAATTCCCACGGCCTTCCAAGTGTGATGCCTCAATAAAATCACCATTTTCAGCTACATCCGTACTCCTTAAATGCACGAAACAGGTTTGTTTGGCAAATTTTTCGGCTAATGCTACGGTGTTATTGTGAACTCCGGCACTCAACGAACCCGCACAAAAAGTTAATCCATTGCTTTCGCTGTGAACTGCATCGAGTATCCACTGAATGTCCTCTTCTCCTGTAACAATTCTGGGTAAACCAAAAACCGGATACGGAGGATCGTCGGGATGAATGCACATCTTGATACCATATTTTTCCGCTGTGGGGATTATGCGCTTCAGAAAATAAACCAGATTTTTCCGAAGCTGATTTTTGTTAACCCCATCATATAATCGCAGCAGTTCATTAAATGCCTGAACCGGATACTGCTCTTCTCCCACAATTTGCCTACTGATAAATGCCTGGGTTTTAACGATAATTGTGTGTATCAACGCATTTTTTTCTTCGTTGGTCATTACCTTGTTTAACTCGTTTACTTGCCGGATTTCTTCAGCACTGTAATCCTTTTCCGCATTTTCCCGGTTCAAAATTTTGCAATCGAAATAGGCGAAACGAATTCTATCGAAAAATAACGTAGATGTGCCATCGGGTTGTATCCTGTTCAGGTCTGTGCGAATCCAATCAATTACGGGCATAAAATTGTAACAAACCGTTTTAATTCCGAGTTCACCCAAATATACCAATGTTTGCCGGAAGTTTTCGATCTTCTCATCGCGATCTTTTCCACCTAACTTGATAGATTCGTGTACGGACACGCTTTCAACCACCGACCATGGAAATCCGAAATCTTCAATATAAGTTTTTAACTCGTTGATCTCATCTTTTTTCCAAATATCTCCGGCAGGGATGTGATACAATGATGTAACGATCCCTTCCACACCGATCTGCTTTAGCATGGGCAGCGTTATCGGGTCATTTTTTCCAAACCATCGCCACGTTTTTAACATCCAGTCAATTAATTATGATGTTTTAAATCTAATTTTATCTTCATTAAATCTTCCAAATCGTACACAGGGCGCTCAATATCGTAAGGAATAGGCTCTCGTGAGAATTGCTGAAAATAAAGCAGACAGGCATCTTTCCACCACACCGCATCGCGAGATTGAATCCGCAATCTGGATTGTATGTGAACGAAACGTTCCTTATCTACATAATCTTCCATTCTATCCCATACTTTTTGATATTCACGTACTTTATTAACCCCGCTATCGTACGCATAGCACATATTGTTCCACAGCGTTTTACCGTTGTTCATCCTATAATCCCATGCCACATGATGAAACCACAACAAAAACTCTTCGGGACAGGTTTTTATATCGTTGAATTCCTCTCGTAACGGCGAGTTGTACTGAGACACCGCATCACTACCCGAAGTTGTTCTGTCGAATCCTATTCCGTTTTCAGACGCATTGTGATAATATTTTGGGAGCCAATCGGGGCGCGCACCGGGAACATCACACCACGGTTCAGGCCCGTAGTGGTGTCCCCAGGCAAAAATATGATGCAATCCCAAAGGCATCATGTAATCTACCGCCGTTTGATGCGAAGTTAACATCATTTTTTTTACAGGCTCCACAAATTCCTGATCTTTTGTGAACGTCATTCGAATCCACTCGTCGGCAATTTGTTCAGACGTCAGTGCATTGTTCCATGCCAACCTTCCGAACGCGTACCAGTTTGCTTGTGCAAAATGATGCCCCGTCCAATTTATGTCTTCTCCGATATTGGATACTCCGGCGATAGCCGTTATTTTCTGATCGAAAATACGACCATCTGTTGTTTTAGCAACTGTCGAGCCTTTTCCTGCGCAATATGTATCGCTATCGAGGCATTCTTTCCACATGGGGGACAGAAAAACGAGGTGATTGGAGAATCCCAAATACTCCTGGGTAATTTGAAATTCAGGCATTATCGGCGTTTGCTTCATCGCGCCGAACAGGGGACTAAAAGGTTCGCGAGGCTGAAAATCCACGGGGCCGTTTTTAAGTTGAATAATGACATTATCCCTGAATTTTCCGTCCAGCGGCTTAAACTCTTTGTAGGCCTGTTTTGCACGGTCGTCTCCATCAGGATTGTAAACGAATGCACGCCACATCACAATTCCGCCGTACGATTTCAATGCATCGGCAAGCATATTGGCTCCATCGGCATGCGTTCTTCCGTAATCCATGGGGCCGGGCAAGCCTTCCGAATTTGCTTTGACCAAAAAACCGCCGAAATCGGGTATCAAAGTGTAAATTTCCGATACTTTCTGTTTCCACCATCGTTGCACGTCGGCATTTAAAGGATCGGAGTTTTGGAGGCCTCCCAATTCCTTGGGCGAAGCAAAATTCACCGAAAGGTAAACTTTAACATTAAACGGGCGCAACTCGCCGGCAATGACCTTTACTTTTTCGAGGTATTCCCGCGATAAAATCTCAGGCGCAGCATTCACGTTGTTCAACACAGTTCCGTTAATCCCGATGAAAGCATTTGCGCGGGCATATTCTTTGTAACGCGGTGAAATTTTACCCGGCAGTTCATCCCATTGCCAAATAGAATGGCCGGCGTAGCCGCGTTCCACAGTTCTGTCCAGATTATCCCAATGATTTAACAATCGCCGCTCATACGATGGATTTTCGCTAATATTGAGGCCGGACAGCGATGCATTGGTTTGAATAAGCCTTAAAAGGTGATAAACACCATAAAGCAATCCGGCATCGTTTTTTGCAGAAACAACGGTATATGTCTGGTTTTTGTTGTTTATCGTTTTAATGATATAACCCTCATCGGACAAATTTGCTAAATCTTTGGATTGAATCAGCCGGCGTATAACTCTTTCATGCGGCGTTGCGATTATCAATAAATTATTCTTCATTGATCCTGTGAGAGATAAAGGGGCTTTCCCCATTTCTTTCCACGCACGCTGAAATTCTGTTACGGCGACTTTTGAGTTATCGGCAAGTAAGCCCGAAAAACGAATTGTTTCCGTTCCTGCATCCGTGAAACGCAACCAAAGGCGACTTCCGTCCTCAGCTGTTAAGCGGAAAAAAACTGTAGTCAGTAACAATATGAAAACTTTTAATTTCATCAAATTTTAGTTTCAACAAAGGAAAACTCAAAAATAATTGAAAAATTGGTAACTTGCTACCATTCTCCACCGCCTTCCATTGTTTTTATGTTTCCATCTTGATTGTATTTCAATTCCACTACTTTTATGCTTCGCAGCCAGGTTTTTCCTCCTGAAGGAACAGAATCGTGGAAAAACAAATACCATTTTCCTTTGAATTCAACAATGGAATGATGCGTGGTCCAACCTACAACGGGGGTTAAAATAACCCCTCCGTAAGTAAACGGGCCGTAAGGATTGTCTCCGATTGCGTAGCAAAGCTTGTGTGTATTTCCCGTTGAATAAGAAAAATAATATTTCCCGCCGTATTTATGGATCCACGGCCCTTCAAAGAATCTTCGGCCGTGATCGCCGGCTTTTAGCGGTTCGTTGTTCTCGTCCAGAATAACAACATCACGAGGTTCTTCAGCAAATTCGAGCATGTCACCGCTTAGTTTTGCCACGCGGGCGCACAGCGCAGGTTTATCATCATTGGGTTCTTGTCCGCATTCAATAGCTTTATTGTTGCGGTATCGTTGCAGCTGTCCACCCCAAAGGCCTCCGAAATAAATATAATAATCCCCGTTTCCTTCATCCAGAACGGCAGGATCAATGCTATAGCTTCCTTTCATCGGATTTTCCTGCGGAACAAATGGTCCTTCGGGATGATCGCTTACCGCTACACCGATACGAAAAATGTCATTTTTGTCTTTCATCGGGAAATACAGATAATATTTTCCGTTTTTATGCGCGGCATCCGGCGCCCAGAGTTGCCTCCCCGCCCACGGAATATCTTCAACCCTTAGAACGACACCGTGGTCGGTGACTTCTCCGTCAATTTCGTCCATCGAAAAAACATGATAATCCTGCATGTCGAAGTGATCGCCGTTATCGTTCTCGGGTATGCCTGATTCTCTGTCGTGAGAAGGATAAATATATATTTTTCCGTTGAAAACGTGTGCCGAAGGGTCGGCCGTGTACAAATGATCTACTAAATATCTTGGTTGTTCCATTTCATTTTTGTTTTTGCATTGTAGCCTCCTTTATAATTTTTTCAACCACAGGTTTCGGGTTATTGTTCCGGTCGAATAACAACGTGTAGTCCGTACGCCCCCTGACCGGCCAATTATTTTTCCACGATTGTGCATCATTTACACCCCATAATGTAACCCGATCTATTTTGTCCTGATGTTTGAGGAACAGTCTGAAAAAATCGGCATATCGCTGAAATTGTTTTTGTTGTATCTCCTCAGGCAAGCCGTCAGCGTAAGGATTAATCTCTTTTTGATATTCGTAAGTTGATGCAACATTGGCACCCACATCTCTTCTGGGAGAAGGCAGGACGCTCAAATCCATTTCCGTTATCATAATCTTCACGCCCAAGTCGGCGAACGCAATTATGCTTTTCTCAAATTCATCAATAGACGGATAATCCATGTTAAGATGCCCCTGCATACCGATGCCATCAACTTTAACACCCTGCTCCTGAAGCTTTTTTACCATATTAATCACGCCTTGCCGCCTGCCGGGGTTTGCCATGGAATAATCGTTATAATACAATTCGGCACTGGGATCGGCTTCACGAGCATATTTAAACGCTAAACGAACAAAGTCTTCTCCCAGTATCTGATAAAACTTGCTGTTTCTCCACGAACCGTTGTCTTCTATGGCTTCATTTACCACATCCCATCCTTTGACGCGGCCTTTATAGCGGCCAACAATTGTGTGTATATGGTTTTTCATGCGTTCTTTCAAGACTTCAGGCGAAACATCGTTTCCGTTTTCATCCACACAAAACCAAGGAGCAAGTTGGGAATGCCATATTAAAGTGTGTCCGATAATTTTCATGCCGTTTTGTTCACCAAAATCAACAAACTTATCGGCCAAATCGAAATTAAATTCGTTTTCCTGCGGATGAATAACTTCACATTTCATCACGTTTTCAGGCGTTATGGAATTAAATTGAGTTTCTACAACCCTTATAGCACCTGTATCTGTTCCCAAAATTTGAGGGGTATTCAACGCTGTTCCGATATAAAATTTTCCTTCGAGAGCATCTTTCAATGATAGTTTCTGTTGTTTTGTTGCACCGCATGAAACAAGCACCATCACAAAAAGAAAAGCAAAAAATGTTTTTAAATAGTTCATGATTATGTATTTTTAATTGATGAATAATTATCATTAGTGTCCGGTTATAAATCAAACAAATTCAATTGTTTATCTACATTCGGACTTGTTAATTTGTAATTTTTATTTGTAAATAGTTCATTTATAGGCATTTTTTCAAAAACAGTGAGACTGAAA
>JAQVEB010000195.1 GCA_028698105.1 Petrimonas sp.
ATGCCGCGCACAAAAACGGTACCACATTGAAGGAAGAAGCCGTCCGGCTGGGTTATGTAACTGCCGAAGATTTCGATCAATGGGTGCGGCCGGAAAAGATGACCAAACCCTTGGAATAGTTATCGGGATGGTGCGCCGAAAAGGGGTTAAATCGTTTGTATTTCAGTCCTTTTCTTGAATGCCTTTTCGCAAAAGACGTTTTTACCTCGGTTTTTATGCCTATTTTTGCAGGCAAAAAGAAAAAAAGTATGGAGACCAACAGATTCGAACGGTACATAAAGCAAATACCTAAAACAGAGTTACACATGCACATCGAAGGTTCGCTGGAGCCTGAACTGATGTTCGAACTGGCCGTCCGGAACGGCGTTTCGCTGAAATACACCTCTGTGGAGGAGTTGAAAGCAGTTTACACGTTCAGCAACCTGCAGGAGTTTCTCGATATTTATTACGCAGGTGCAAATGTCCTTATCACCCGGCAGGATTTTTACGACCTTACCATGGCTTACATGCAGAAAGCGCACGAGAACGGGGTGGTGCATGCAGAAATTTTCTTCGATGCGCAAACGCACACTTCGCGCGGAATAGCTTTCGAAACGGTGGTAAACGGTATTTCGGAAGCACTGGACGATGCGCACGAAAAATACGGTATTTCATCGCGTTTAATCCTTTGTTTTCTGCGTCACTTAGACGAAGTGTCGGCCATTGAAACGCTTCAATCCGCCTTGCCGTTTAAAGATAAAATTTCGGGCGTGGGACTGGATTCGTCGGAAATGGGAAATCCTCCTTCCATTTTTTCGAAGGTGTTTCGTATGGCTCAAAACGAAGGATTTTTACCCGTGGCGCATGCCGGAGAAGAAGGCCCTGCCGAATATATACGGGAGGCGTTGGAGTCTTTGAACGTGTTGCGTATAGATCACGGAATACAAGCGATTACGGATGAAAAACTACTGGAAGAATTAAGCGAACGTCAAATACCGCTGACGGTATGTCCGCTATCGAACCTTAAGTTGCAGGTTGTATCCTCGCTAACGCAGCATCCGCTGAAACAGTTGCTTGATAAAGGACTGCTCGTGACGGTAAATTCCGATGATCCGGCCTATTTTGGAGGGTATGTCAATGAAAATTATCTCCAGACGGCCAATGCGTTGAATTTATCGCGGAAAGATATTTTCAGGTTAGCTCAAAATTCATTTGCAGCCTCTTTTTTGTCAGATGAAGAAAAAGAAAAACACCTCCGCCAATTGCATGAATTTGATATCCTGTTTGGCGATTTTTAGACGAAAAACGGCATTATTTCAGGAAAAAGAGTAGCATGATTAGAAAATGCAAGTTTTTGAAATTTTGCCGCTTCATTTTGAAAAAAAATTACTATCTTCACGCACTTCAAGCAACATTATTCACATGAAAAAGTTTATAATCTTAGTTACTCTGCTCTTGTCCTTTTGCTTTGCATCTGTGGCTCAAACCCGTACACAAATTACGTTGGAAAAAGAATGGAAATTCACCCGCGATGACAATGCGGCGCAATCGAATATCAATTTCGACGATTCGAAATGGCAATCGGTCACGGTGCCGCACGACTGGGCCATTTACGGGCCGTTCGATAAATCGAATGATATTCACCGCATGGCCATTGTTCAGGACGGACAGACTACAGCTATCGAACATTATGGCCGTACAGGCGGACTTCCGTTCACGGGCGCCGGATGGTATCGAAATACATTTTCGGTTCCCGGTTTCTCCGGCGACAAAAAAGTTGTGCTTCAATTCGACGGAGCCATGAGCAACACGCGAGCTTATGTAAATGGGAAAGAAGTTGGATTCTGGCCCAACGGTTACAATACGTCTTACTTCGATATAACCGATTTCGTAAACAAAGACGGCAAAAATAATACATTAGCCGTCCGGCTCGAAAATTTCGAAGAACAATCGCGCTGGTATCCGGGCGCCGGACTGTACCGAAATGTACATCTGATCATTACCAATAAAACGCATATTCCCGTTTGGGGAACGTATGTTACAACGCCCGAAGTCAATGATGATTTTGCGCGTGTTAACGTTCAAACAAAAATTGAGAATATGTTGCAAAACGCCGCATATTATTTAAAAACGGTAATAAAAAATAATCAAGGTAAGGTGGTTTCGGAAATTGGAACGGAGTTATCCAAATACGATGGTAATGAAGTAAACCAAACACTATATATTGACAATCCCGAGCGCTGGACGTTAAAGAATCCGGCATTATATACGGTTGAATCAAAACTTTTGGAAGGGAAAATGGTAGCAGGAACCCCAACGACTACAGTTCTCGATGAATATACCACGCCTTTCGGTATTCGTACTATAGAAATCAAGCCTAACGACGGTTTCTATCTGAACGGGAAAAAAATTAAATTTCAGGGCGTGTGCCTTCACCACGATTTAGGCCCGTTGGGCGGCGCGGTAAACGAAGCCGCCATTCGCCGTCAAATCCGCACGATGCAGGACATGGGTGTGAACGCCATCCGCACATCGCACAATATGCCCGCGCCCGAATATGTACGCATCGCCGACGAAATGGGCATGATGCTGATGGTGGAAACATTTGACGAATGGGCTATTCCGAAAGTGAAAAACGGTTACAACCGTTATTTCAAGGATTGGGCGGAAAAAGATATAACCAATGTCCTGCATCATTACCGCAATAATCCTTCGGTAGTTATGTGGTGCATCGGCAACGAAGTGGAAGAACAAAGTGTGAAAGAAGGCGCCAAAGTTGCCCGTTTCTTGCAGGATATTTGCCATCGCGAAGATACTACTCGTCCCGTTACCAACGGAATGGATCGTCCCGATCACGTGTTCTCAAACAATATGGGAGCGATCATGCAGGTTCCCGGATTCAATTATCGCCCGTTCCGTTATCAGGAAGCATACGAACGCCTCCCGCAACAGATTATTCTGGGAAGCGAAACCGCATCTACACTGAGTTCGCGCGGCGTGTATAAATTCCCGGTGGAAAGACGCTCAATGGCGTTGTATGACGATCATCAGGCATCGTCTTACGATTTGGAACACGCTTCATGGAGTGACCTTCCGGAGGATAATTTTATTCAGCACGAAGATTTGCATTATACCATCGGCGAATTTATCTGGACGGGAATTGACTATTTAGGCGAACCTACGCCATATTACAGCAACTGGCCGAGCCACAGCTCATTGTTTGGCGCAGTGGATTTAGCGGGAATCCCCAAAGACCGATTCTATCTGTATCGCAGTCATTGGAACAAGGACGAAGAAACCTTGCACATTCTTCCGCACTGGAACTGGAGCGGTCGGGAAGGCGAAGTTACGCCCATTTTCGTGTACACCAATTATCCTTCGGCCGAGCTCTTTATCAACGGAAAAAGCCAGGGAAAACGCACAAAAGATCTTTCGATCCCTTTGGACGGAAGCTACACTGCTGAAGCGCAAAAGTCGCTTGAGCGTCAAAAACGCTATCGTTTGATGTGGATGGACACAAAATACGAACCCGGAACGGTAAAAGTTGTGGCTTACGACGATAACGGAAAAGCCGTTGCGGAAAAAGAGATACGCACCGCTGGAAAGCCGCATCGTATTGTGTTGGAACCCGATCGCAAAACGATCAATGCCGACGGCAAAGATATTTCGTTTGTCAACGTACGTATTGTGGATAAAAACGGAAACTTCTGTCCCACCGAGGATCGCGAAATTTCGTTTACCGTAAAGGGCGCCGGAACGTTTAAAGCCGTTGCCAACGGAAATCCGGCAAGCCTCGAATCGTTCCAGCTTCCGAAAATGAAACTTTTCAGCGGACAACTTACCGCACTCGTGCAAGCCGGCGAAAAACCCGGAACCGTTGTGCTGGAAGCGAAAGCAAATGGAGTGCAAAACGGAAAAGTGGAGATTCAGGTAAAATAATAGAAAAGAAATTTTCCCGCAGAATTACCGAATGGCGGGTTAAATCCGTTGTTCGGTTTTTTGATGAAATAAGTCTGATGATAAACGCATCAGTTGGTTCCGAACCAGCAGATAACTGGAAACTTATGCAACATACCGGGGGCGTCGTTTTGAGCGACGCCCCCGGTGTTTTGGAGAAGACGCAGACACCGTGTCAAAGAACCGGCCGCTCGCGTCCAAAATATTTGTATCTTTGCATCTCAAAATTCATTCAATGGCAAAAAAGAGAAAGCAACTTCCCATATTACAAAATATACTCATAACCGATGTCGTTGCCGAAGGCAAAGCGATTGCGAAAGTGGACGGATTAGCCGTTTTTGTTCCGTATGCCGTGCCGGGCGATGTGGTAGATATTCAGCTTTTTAAGAAAAAAAGCAGTTATGCCGAAGGAAAAGTGGTTCGTTTTGAATCGTTTTCCGATAAACGGACAGAATCGTTTTGCGAACATTTTGGAATTTGTGGCGGTTGCAAATGGCAGATTCTGCCTTATGAAGAACAACTGAAATACAAACAAAAACAGGTCGAAGATAATCTAACGCGTATCGGAAAAGTAGAACTACCCGAAATTTCACCCATTTTGGGTGCACTCGAAACCACGTTTTACCGCAATAAACTGGAATTTACTTTTTCCAACAAGCGATGGCTCACGGAAAAAGAAATCGGTTCCGACAAGGAGTTCACGCAAATGAATGCACTGGGCTTTCACATTCCGGGAATGTTCGATAAAGTGCTCGATATCAACAAATGTTGGCTGCAAGACGATATTTCCAACAAAATACGCAACGCTACGCGTTCGTTTTGCCTGCAAAACGGATATGAGTTCTTTGACTTGCGCAACCAAACCGGACTGATGCGCACGCTAATGATCCGCACATCGTCCACGGGTGAAGTAATGGTTGTGGTAGTCTTTTTCAAAGAAGATACGGAAAAAAGAGAAAAACTGCTGAATCACATTTCCGGAACGTTTTCCGAAATCACATCGTTGCTCTACATCATTAATGAAAAGGCCAACGATACCATTACCGATCAGGAAGTTCTTGTATGGCGCGGACGCGACCATATTTTCGAAGAAATGGAAAACCTCCGGTTTAAGATCGGGGCGAAATCGTTTTACCAGACCAATAGCCGTCAGGCTTACAATTTGTACAAAATTGCCCGTGATTTTGCGGGTCTATCGGGTAACGAATTGGTGTACGATCTCTACACCGGCACGGGAACTATTGCCAATTTTGTAGCGCGAAGCGCTAAAAAAGTAATCGGAATTGAGTTCGTGGATGAAGCCATTGAAGACGCCAATGAGAACTCCCGCATCAACGGCATCGGAAACACGCTGTTTTTTGCCGGCGATATGCGGAAAATCCTGACGGAAGATTTTATCAACGAACACGGCCGCCCCGATGTGATCATCACCGATCCGCCCCGCGCCGGAATGCACGACGATGTGATCGAAACCATCCTTTTCGCCGAACCGCAGCGAATTGTGTACGTCAGTTGCAACCCGGCCACGCAGGCGCGCGATCTGAATTTGCTTGACAGCAAATATGAGGTTACGCGCGTGCAACCCGTGGATATGTTCCCACATACGCATCACGTGGAAAATGTGGTTCTTTTAACGCTTCGCTGATAATGCCGCGGCAATAGTCTCATAAAAAAACGGTTTTGCTGTATGGCAAAACCGTTTTCCCCCTCTCTCCAAGTCCCCCTCTCTCCAAGTCGCCTGGTCTCCCTGTCTCATTTCACCGGCTCTACCGTAAATCCCTGAGCACGCAGTCCCTCGATCAGTCCGTCTTTTCCCGGCAAATGGGCGCAGCCCACGGCAATGAAAGACGATTTTTCTTTCATGATCTCGGGTAATTCCGTCAACCACTTTTGGTTCCGGTCTTTGTTAATGACATCCTTTTCCGCCTGCGTAGCCGGGCAAGGATCATCGGGCACATCTTCCTCGTAGAGTTTTTTGATTTTCTCCAGATCATGAGCGTAATATGCCTGCTGCATTTGATCCATTTGTTCCTTCAACAAGGCAGGATTTTTTATTGTGCAGATCAAAATCTCGGCCTGTCGTTCAAGCGGTTGAGAATTAAGCAACGCATAAATCTGATCATCAATTGTTTCCAATCCTTTCACCGGACGAAACAGGGTAGCGGCCTCGTTTTGAAAGTACTCGTCCATGCTTTTTTCTTGCGAAACTTTCGGGTAGTACTTCTGGTACAT
>JAQVEB010000196.1 GCA_028698105.1 Petrimonas sp.
GCCTTTATAACAAAGAACCGGGATTAAATAAAGTGATATTGGTTCCATAATAAAAAACAATATGCAGAATAATATTCATAATGTTGCAATCCTCGGTTGCGGAAAAGTGGCTCATCTGCACGCCAAAGCAGTTCAAAATCTTCCGAATGCACGGTTAGCCGGAGTTTGGAGCCGTACTAAACAAACCGCATCCAACTTCGCTGAACAGTATAGTGTTCCCTCATACGATGATATAGAAGAACTTATTAAGAAAGAAAGAATTGATTTAGCCATTGTTTGCACTCCTCACCCATTTCATCTGGAACCGGCAGAAAAAGCAGCTATCGCGGGAGCTAATGTTTTGGTGGAAAAACCACTGGCATCTACGTTGGAAGATTCTGATAAAATTATTTCGGCTTGTAAGAAAGCGGGCGTGAAACTTGGACTAATCAGCCAACGCAGATGGTATGAACCGGTTATGAGAGTGAAAAAAGCCATCGAATCCGGTAAAATCGGGAAGCCTGTATTCGGAACCGTCAATATGCTGGGTTGGCGCGATAAAAAGTATTACGATGCCGACAAATGGCGCGGTAACTGGAAACTGGAAGGCGGTGGAGTACTCGTTAATCAGGCGCCACACCAACTGGATATCCTGCTTTGGTTTATGGGCGAAATTGATGAAGTTTACGGTCTGTGGAAAAACCTGAACCATCCTTACATTGAAGTGGAAGACACCGCACTTGCCATAATAAAATTCAAAAACGGGGGTATTGGAAACATTATAGTCAGCAACTCTCAAAAACCGGGAATTTACGGAAAAGTACATGTGCATGGTGAAAACGGAGCTTCGGTGGGTGTACAAACCGATGGAGGAGCTATGTTTATTGCCGGTATGCAAGGTATTCTGGAACCTCCGGTTAACGATCTATGGACAATTCCCGGGGAGGAAAATTTACTTGCAAAATGGAAAACAGAAGATGCGCAGCACTTTAACAGTATTGACCCGATGACCTATTACATGGAACGGCAAATCGAGGATTTTTTATCGGCGATTGATGAAAAGCGTAATCCTTTGGTTACCGGAGAAGATGGACGCAGAACAGTGGAACTGTTTACTGCAATTTATCGCTCCACCCGCGATAATTTACCCGTAAAATTTCCTTTATATCCGGAGAATCGGAATGATATGGATGGAAGATTATAAATATACTTCCTTTTTTCAAAAGAACAAACTTGCCAACAGCGTAAATCCTAGTCCGCAAAAAGCAATGATAGTTTCCATGACAGTCCAGCTTTGCAGCGTTTGTTTTTCGGTCATTCCCAGATATTTACTAACAAGCCAGAAACCACTGTCGTTCACGTGAGAAAGTAGCGTTGCACCTGAAGCGATGGCAATTACCACCAACGCCCGTTGCGGATCGTTCAATCCGAATTCGCCGATAACGGGTGCTATAATCCCCGCGGCGGTTATCATTGCTACGGTGGCTGATCCTTGCGTAACCCGCACAACCGCAGCCAGTATCCACGCCAGCAAAATAGGCGGCAACGCCGAGTTGGCCATTGATTCGGCCATCATCTGTCCTATGCCGCTATCAATCAATACTTGTTTCAACACGCCTCCGGCGCCGGTGATCAGGATAATGATTCCCGCGGGGCCGAGCGCTTTCGTACTCAAATCAAGAATTTCCTGTTTGTTCATCCCTCTGCGTACACACAAGAAGTAGATGGCAACGAGCGTAGCGATAATCAACGCCGAAAAAGGATGCCCGACGAATTTCAATATATCGGTAAGAACCGACTGTTTAACAAATCCTTTCGCAACCGCCACGTCGGTAAACGTATTCAGCAGGATCAGCAACAACGGAATGGAAATGATGACCGCGATCATGCGAAAAGGCGGAAGGTCTTTTTCTTCGATATTTTCCGCTGCTTTATCGAGGTCGAACGGCGGCTGTAAATATATTTTCCCCGAAATGTATTTTCCGTAAATAGGGCCTGCTATAATGGCCGTGGGGATTCCGAGGAGGGCGCCCATTAAGATAACCCATCCCAACTGTGCATTGATGATGTCTGCCACGGCCACCGGCCCCGGCGTGGGCGGAATAAAACTGTGCGTAACCGCCAATCCGGCCAGAAGCGGGATAGCGTAATACAGCAACGAACGTTTGGTATCGCGCGACAATGCGTACACAATGGGCACGAGAATAATAAAACCTACATCCAGGAATATAGGAATGGCCACCAGAAATCCCGTGAGCGCCATAGCCCACGGAGCGCGTTTTATTCCAAACTTTTTAATGAGATAATGCGCCAGCGATTCAGCCCCGCCCGAGCTTTCGAGCATTTGTCCGAAAATCGCGCCCAATCCGACTACCGTGGCCACAAAACCCAACGTTCCGGCCATGCCATCCTGAATGGCTTTCAGCACGTTGTCCAGAGGCATTCCGGCAACGATACCCACGTAAATAGCGGTGATAAGCAGAGCAATAAAAGCGCTGATCTTGAGTTTCAGAACCATAAACAGCAGTATGGCCACTGCCGAAACAACAATAAAAAGAATAAGCAGGTTTGACATGCAAAGATATATTTTATTGAATTTACAAAACGCGGGATTTCTCGCTATGCTCGAAATGACGGCAGCGTTTTTTGTTAGAGGCAGCAGCGTCGGTTTCACCGACGCTGCTGCCTCTTTTTATTTTTTCGGGGAATTGTCATTCCGACCAACGGGAGGAATCTCCCCGAACAACTGTCCATCTGATCGTAAAAGGGATATTTGTTTACTTTGTTGAAGTTCATTCATTAAATCATTAACTTGTTGTGTGAATGAAACTACATCTCTTATGAAACCTTTTTCTGTTACAAGGATTTTCCAATCGGGATTCATTTTATTTATCAAATCTTCTTTTTTTTGTCTACTCCATTTTTTTAGTTCTTTTTCTCTCTTTATAGCCAAATCAAAGTAAGGAAATTCTTCATAATAAATGCAATATTCAATGTTTTACTTATCGGTAAAAGAGTTTTTTATCAAATGATTTTTATGTTCATAAATTCTACGGCACAGATCATTAGTGACCCCGATATAAAGTGTCGTCCGATTTTTATTAGTCATAATATAAACGAATCCCTGTTTACTCATTTTTTTACAACGTACCGCATTTCATATCAAAACTGTCTTTTAGAAATTCCTGACACAATTTTGTTGATATGTAGGATTATTTTTTCGTTAAAAATTTATTTTACCGTGCCGCATGCCTGTAACACAACCAAATGGAATTCAATGCCGATTGAGGCGTACATTTCGTGGGAGGCTCGTTTTTCAGGGTAGCATCCACGAAATAGTTGAGTTCTCCCGAAAAACCGTCGTTAGCATCACCAACAGGAATTAACCGGGTATCGGAATCGGTTGTAACGACGATGCTATCGGGTTCTTTGCTCGAATAAACGATACTCGCATCCGTAAACCGGGCACTGAATCCTGCCTGGAACGGATAGGCCGAGTGAAACGTGTTTCCGCCTTCGATTTTCACGGTGTATGGTTTGTTCTTGTACGTCCAAAAGGCGCTTACATAATCGTGATTACTGAGTTTTCCGGGCAAGTTCCGGGTGTCCACATCATCGGGAATGCCGCAAACCCATTGGGCGAAATCAATGTCGTGGATCACCAGATCGAACAACGCCCCACCCGACGAGCCGAAATCTTTTTGCCGCTCTTTCCACTGGCCCCATGCCGGAACGCCGGAAAAACGCGACATGGACAGGAATTCGAGTTGTCCCAACTCCCGCGAATCAATCAACTCTTTCAGTTTTTCGTACGCCGGCATAAAACGCACAACGTGTCCTACCATCAATATCTTGTTCCTGCTTTGCGCAAGCGCAATGAGTTCTTCGCCTTGCGCGACATCCAGACAAAACGGTTTTTCCAGAAAAACGTGCGCATCGTTCAATAACGCGAGTTTTGCCATTTCGAAATGCAACGCAGTGTGCACGGCAATCACACAGGCATCCGGCTTTTCCGCGTGCAGGCATTCGGCGAAATCGGAATAAATTTTCACGCGTGAAATATCGCTTTCACTCAACGTTCCGGTAGAGAAATTGCCCGAATTTTCATGTAACTTTTGGGGCACTTGTTCCGCATTTTTATCCACGATGGCCACCAACCGAAGGTGCGGATTTTGCAAAATGTTGATGGTGTGGGTCATTCCCATGAATCCGAATCCGACTACTACTATGTTCATAATGATATGATTAATTCCTGAGGGTGTCGCTTGCTGCGACGCCCTCAATTAGTTCTGTTAATCTACGCCTTTTACGTTCATTTTCAGTGTGTAAACCGATGTGCGTGCAGTGATGAACAGCACGTCGCGGTTTTTACCGCCGAAACATACGTTCGACGGACTTTCGGGCACTTCAATCTCCTGAATCAATTCGCCCTTGGGCGAATATACCCATACCTTCCCCATCGTAAGATACACATTTCCTTTGCGATCAATGGTCATGCCGTCAGAACCGTTTGGAGCGAAAAAGGTTTTATTGGCGAGCGTTCCGTCGGAGCGAATATGGTATTTCCAGATTTTACGGTCGTTGATATCGGCCACGTACAGCATTTTACCGTCGGGTGTGCCGACGATGCCGTTCGGTTGTTTGTAATCGTCAATTACACGGATTGTTTTGCCCTTTGGACTCACGTAGTAAACTCCGCGCACATCCTGTTTTTCCACTTGTCCTTTCGGCCAATAGTCCCGGTGATAGTACGGATCGGTAAAGTAAATACCGCCGTCCGGTGTAATCCACAGGTCGTTGGGGCCGTTCAGGTGTTTGCCGTTGAAATCTTCAGCCACTATGACCATATTTTTCTTTCCGTCAATGGAAATGATCTGATTGTTCAGGTCGGCGCAGGCAAGCAGTTTACCATCCGCATCAAAATACATTCCGTTGGCGCGTCGCGTGCCTTCCAGCCACA
Organism: Petrimonas sp.; assembly: GCA_028698105.1. Classification (GTDB taxonomy): domain Bacteria; phylum Bacteroidota; class Bacteroidia; order Bacteroidales; family Dysgonomonadaceae; genus JAQVEB01. The sequence continues at coordinate 4,940 of JAQVEB010000196.1, forward strand.
ACGAAACACCGTTGTTTTCGTCCCAAACATAAATCCGGTCATTGGGCTGATCGGTAAAATATACGCGCCCGTCGGGAGCAACTGCAGGGCCTTCGGTAAAATCATAACCTGTCCCCGCTTTTTCTATCTTTGCGTTTTTATCCATTATGTTTTTATTCACCCCGCAGGATATCAAAGAGATAAGTACTATAATTATGCCTGTCAATTGTTTCATTGGTGTTATGTTTTCTGATTGGAATGCGTATGATGTTCTGCGATTAAATGCTTCCCGGTTAGTGCAAATATAGCGATGTTATGTGTAAAAACAATCGGTATTAAACAAAAAAAATCCTCTAACCCGATTTTTTACGGAATAGAGGACTTTATTTTCAGAAACTGTTTTGAATTTTTTCTGACGATGTTTTTTATTCATTTTTTGATGGATTTGGATTTTCGTTACGAATCAAATAGCGGGCTATTTGGAAGAAAGGAAAATTCAAAGACGCAAAAAAGGGCAAAAAACAGTCTGAAAGAATCAGAAAAATAGTTAAAAAACAAGATTCGTAAAATTCAAAACAGTTTCTCAATAACAATCCGAATTTATTTGGCGGCGGTTTGATTGTCAATCGTTGCGTCCGGAGCATTGGTTTTAACGGATTTTATTCCGTTTTCACGTGCGGCTTCGCTTTCGTACATTTCGCTGTTCCCGATTATTTGGCCGTTTGTAGCGGTGAGGTTGAAATACGGTTTGCCGTTTGAAGAAACTTTCCGGTCGAAACGGGCATCGTCTTGCGAGTTTTTCCTTACGGATTCAACGCCGTTCATGCAGTTCGGTTTGCTGGCATATCCCTGGCTGGTAAGAATTACCTGTCCGTTGCCGGCTTTAAGATTGAATTGAAATTCTCCGTTTGTTCTGGTTGTGATTACAAATTTTCCCATCCTGATTTGTTTTAAGTAAGACAATAAATGAATTTTGATGTTTTAACAACTATATATTAATTTTGTTCACCCAAAGTAGGGCCCTAATGGAGAAACAGCAATTGACCGCTACAATAACGGGTCATTGCATTAAAAAAGCGGATACGCTCCGCTCTTTATTTTGATTAAACAATCGCCAGATTTTCGTTACTCATCAGGAAGTCATGCACGTAACCGTCAAATTTATCTTCGGGTATC
>JAQVEB010000197.1 GCA_028698105.1 Petrimonas sp.
TTGTGTACGATATTCTGGAATACGTGATGAAAGGACATCCCGTGCTCCTCAACCGCGCCCCAACGTTGCACCGCCTGGGTATTCAGGCATTTCAGCCGAAACTCATTGAAGGTAAGGCCATTCAATTACACCCGCTATCGTGTACGGCGTTCAACGCCGACTTCGACGGCGACCAGATGGCCGTGCACCTGCCGCTGGGCAACGAAGCGGTTCTCGAAGCACAACTGCTCATGCTGGCTTCGCACAACATCCTGAATCCCGCCAACGGCGCGCCCATCACCGTTCCTTCGCAGGACATGGTGCTCGGGTTGTACTACATCACCAAGATTCGTCCGGGTGCATTGGGCGAAGGCATGACTTTCTACGGCGAAGAAGAAGCCATTATTGCATACAACGAAGGAAGAGTGGATATTCACGCGCTCGTGAAAGTTATCGTGGACGATGTGGACGAGGAAGGAAACCCCATCCGCAAAATGCACGAAACCACCGTTGGGCGTGTTATCACAAACGAATATATTCCCAAAGAAGTAGGTTACATCAACGAACTGCTCTCTAAAAAATCGCTCCGCGACATCATCAGCAAGGTGATCAAACGATGCGGCGTTGCCCGCACGGCACAATATCTGGACGACATCAAAGACCTGGGCTACAAAATGGCCTTCAAGGGCGGCTTGTCGTTCAATCTGGACGATGTGATCATTCCCGCCGAAAAAGAAGACCTCATCAAACAGGGTTACAGCGAGGTGGAGCAGATCATGGACAACTACAACATGGGATTCATCACCTACAACGAACGTTACAACCAGATCATTGACACCTGGACGCATATCAACTCCAAGTTGTCAAATATTCTGATGAAGCAACTTTCGGAAGACGATAAAGGGTTCAATTCGGTTTACATGATGCTCGATTCCGGAGCCCGCGGTTCTCGCGAACAGATCCGCCAGTTGTCCGGTATGCGCGGATTAATGGCCAAACCGCAAAAAAGCGGCGCCGAAGGTGCGCAGATCATCGAAAACCCCATTCTTTCCAATTTCAAGGAAGGGCTCTCGGTGCTGGAATACTTTATTTCCACGCACGGCGCGCGTAAAGGTCTTGCCGATACGGCGCTCAAAACGGCCGATGCCGGTTACCTGACCCGCCGTTTGGTGGATGTTTCGCAGGATGTGATCGTATCGGAAGAAGATTGCGGCACGTTGCGCGGACTGGTGGCTTCGGCGCTGAAAAACAACGACGAAGTGGTAGCCTCGCTCTACGAACGCATCCTCGGACGCGTTTCCGTGCACGATGTGCAACATCCGTTAACGGGAGAGATCATGGTGGAATCGGGCGAAGAGATCACCGAAGAAATCGCCCGCCGGATAGACGAATCGCCGATCGAACACGTTGAAATCCGTTCCGTGCTCACCTGCGAATCGCGTCAGGGGGTTTGCTCCAAATGTTACGGACGCAACCTGGCCCGCGGACGCATGGTGGAGAAAGGCGAAGCCGTGGGCGTTATTGCCGCACAATCCATCGGCGAACCCGGTACGCAGCTCACGCTCCGTACGTTCCACGTGGGAGGTATCGCCTCCAACATTGCAGCGGAAAACAGCATCACTACAAAATACGACGGCGTCCTGGAATTCGACGAACTGCGCGTGGTTGATCCCAAAGAAACCGATGCCAACGGAAAAGAATTTAAAGTGGTGGTGAGCCGCTTGGTAGAAATGCGCATTAGTGACCCCAACACCAAGATCGTGTTGCTCGCGCACAACGTGCCTTACGGCGCAAAACTTTACTACGGCGAAGGCGCCAAAGTGAAGAAAGGCGACCTGATCTGCGAATGGGACCCGTTTAACGCGGTTATTATTTCGGAAGCTACCGGTAAAATACGTTTCGAGAACTTTATCGAAAACGTTACCTACAAAGTGGAATCGGATGAGCAAACCGGCCTGAAAGAGAAAGTGATCATTGAGTCGCGCGATAAAACCAAAGCGCCCTCGGCGCACATCGTGAACGACGATGACGATATTCTGCGTACATATTCACTGCCGCTCGGCGCGCACATCGTGAAGAACGAAGACGACGAGATAAAGGCGGGCGACGTACTGGTGAAAATTCCGCGTGCCGTGGGCAAAGCGGGCGATATCACCGGAGGCCTTCCGCGCGTTACCGAGCTATTTGAAGCACGCAACCCGTCGAACCCGGCTGTAGTTGCCGAAATTGACGGAGAGGTGGCTTTCGGAAAGATCAAACGCGGAAACCAGGAAATCTCCATCACATCCAAAACCGGCGAGGTTAAGAAATACCTCGTGCCGCTCTCAAAACAGATTCTGGTGCAGGAAAACGATTACATCCGCGCCGGCATGGCATTGTCCGACGGCGCCATCACGCCTTCCGATATTCTGGCGATCATGGGGCCCACGGCCGTGCAGGAATATATCGTGAACGAAGTGCAGGATGTGTATCGTTTACAGGGCGTGAAGATCAACGATAAACACTTCGAGGTGATCGTGCGTCAGATGATGCGCAAGGTTGAAGTGGTTGATCCGGGAGACACCCGTTTCCTCGAACAGCAACTCGTGGACAAGAACGAGATGATGGAAGAGAACGACCGCATCTGGGGCAAGAAAGTGATCACCGAAGCCGGCGATTCGCAAATCTTTGAACCCGGACAAATCGTTACCGTGCGCAAACTGCGCGACGAGAACAGCTCGCTCAAACGTCGAGACATGAAACTGGTGGAAGCCCGCGACGCCATTCCCGCAACGGCCAATCAGGTGTTGCAGGGAATCACCCGCGCCGCGCTGCAAACGCAAAGCTTTATGTCGGCCGCATCATTCCAGGAAACCACCAAAGTGCTCAACGAAGCCGCCATCAACGGCAAAGTGGACACCCTGGACGGACTGAAGGAAAACGTGATCTGCGGACACCTTATTCCGGCAGGAACCGGCCAGCGCGAATTCCAGAAGCTCATCGTGGGCACCCGCGAAGACTTCGCCAACATGAAATCGGCCGGCCGCTCGCAGGTTTTTGAAGAAATGACGGAAGAGAATTAATTTTCTCGTTCTATAAAATGGAAAGAGGATGTTTCATGTTGAAACGTCCTCTTTTGTTTTTGTTATTGACGGTTCGCGCGAATTTGAAATTCGCGCGTTACGAAGTAAACACTTTCGCTCACTTGGATATGCATCCGTTCGATTCTTTTTCGCGTAAGTTACAACTTGTTTCTTGCTTAAAAGTATGGCTAAGCGTTCATTTTGTCATTACGAACGCAGTGAGTAATCTATTTTGCCGAAAGTTCCGGTTGCTGAGATTTGAAATCTCAGCTAAGATTACTATAGGGATTTTCAATCCCCCTCGCTGCCGCACGTTTGTAACGTGTGGTTTGCTCGATAGAGCAATAATTTTTTTGCTTTGCGCCACACCATGAATCAACAGTGGGTGAAAAAATAATATACCTACAATGCTTTCAATATAAAACGGAAAATTACCGTATTTAGTTCTCCAAAATTATTCTAGTTATAACAGCACCTGCAGTAATAAAAAAAATTGCAAGTATAAAAATAATTACAGCAAAACTTATCGAAAGAGTTTTATTTTGAAAAATCATCGGCTTTTCAAATTCAACAATCTTTCTCCCTTTTCCACTCCTACTGAAAATAAAATAATTACCAAAAAGAATTAAGACAAAAATTCCTATCATAGCCCATTTTCCCAGAGTAAGACTAAAAAGACAGGCTAATATGATATTTAATAATCCATTTATTATAAACGACAGAATCAAACTTAATGAGAAAATAGTTGTAGCGTGAGGTTCATCATCTGGCGCAATTTTAGTATAAAAAAGGTAATAAAAATAGTATAATACTTTAATCATGGTTTATAATTTTGATAAAACCCCGCTCGCGCGGATATTCATCCGTGCGATTCGAACAACCTCTGTTCGCGCAAGTTTGAAACTTGTGCGTTGCTGAAAAGCAAACCTGTTTCCATGTCACCGTACGAATCCTATCGTATGGATGTTACTACGCTGGAACAGGGGCAGCGGAAGCAAATTTAGCGAATTGTACCGGATATCCACTGTTTTTTTTGCAATCTTTTTTCAGGTTGCCGTTGGCATCGCAGGTGTATTCTACGGCAATGTTCGCGCCGTCAATAAACGGGAAAGCGCCGTGGTATGTCATGGCAAGGGTGGCGGCATCGGTTCCTCGCTGGCGCGGATATGCGTCCGTGCCGTTTCCCGATCGCTCGATAGCGAACGACTCAACCTGTTTCAACATAAGCCATACTCGTTTCAACATCCATTCGACTTGTTTCAACGTTAATTCAACCTGTTTCACTATTCGTTCAACACAGTTCAAAACTTTTATGTCATATATAGATATGGGCATGAGTTCGTTCAAATCTCATCCTACATAAATAGAAATTCATTCAACACAGTTAGAAATCTATTCAACATAGTTAGAAGTTCATTCGACACAGATAGAAGTTCATTGAACACAGTTAGAAGTTCATTGAACACAGTTAGAAGTTCGTTCAATAAAATCCGACAACGGCTTAACACAAATAGAAGAAAATTCAACGTCATTCGTCATCCGTTCAACATAAAAAGTAAAAAGATCAACACGCTTCAAAAAGCTTTCCTCACGAAAATGTTGTTCCGCGTGATGCACCTAAGTCTCCTCCACTCAACCCGATGTTCTTTTCCCTAAACCGAAAAACTTTCAAACTTTAAACATCCGTCGCCGTTCATCGGACATCGAACATCCGTCACCCATCACCCATCACCCATCATCCATCATCCATCATCCATCACCTTTTAACCATTATTTAGTGTCTCCACATCGTTTATCTCAACAAGTTTTCGTAAATTTGACATTCAATTAGGACATGTATCATTAAACTATAATAAATCAAGTTATGAGCTTTTTAACAAACGAAAAATTAACCATTGTCGGCGCTGCCGGCATGATCGGGTCAAACATGGCGCAAACGGCGGCCATGATGCGTTTAACACCTAACATCTGCCTGTACGACCCGTTCGCACAAGGCCTGGAAGGCGTGTGGGAAGAAATGCGCCATTGCGGTTTCGACGGTATTGATTTCACCTATACCACCGACATCAAAGAGGCGTTCACCGGCACAAAGTACATGATCTCTTCGGGCGGCGCACCCCGCAAAGAAGGCATGACGCGCGAAGACCTGCTGAAAGGCAACGCCGAGATTGCTGCGCAATTGGGAAAAGACATCAAAGCCTATTGTCCCGATCTGAAACACCTCACCATTATCTTTAACCCGGCCGATATTACCGGTTTGGTGGCGTTGATCTATTCCGGATTGAAGCCTTCGCAGGTTACCACCCTTGCCGCTCTGGACAGCACCCGCCTGCAAAGCGAACTGGCAAAACACTTCGGCCTGAAGCAAAGCGACGTAACCAACACCCGCACCTACGGCGGCCACGGCGAACAAATGGCCGTTTTCGCTTCCAGCGCTAAAGTTGACGGTACTCCCCTTACCGACCTTATCGGAACCGATAAACTCTCGAACGACGACTGGGCAGCCCTCAAACAACGCGTAACCAAAGGCGGCGCCAACATCATCAAGTTGCGCGGCCGTTCTTCGTTCCAAAGCCCTGCTTACGCATCGGTTGAAATGATCCGCGCGGTCATGGGCGGCGACGCGTTCCGTTGGCCTTCAGGCTGCTACGTGAATTCGGGCGATTTCGGCCACATTATGATGGCAATGGAAACTACGTTATCGAAAGACGGCGTGAAATACGTTGAACCGAAAGGCACCGAAGCCGAACTTGCCGAACTGAGACAAAGCTACGGCCACCTGGTGAAACTGCGCGACGAAGTTATCGCCATGGGCATCATTCCCACGACGGACAAATGGAATACGGTAAATCCGAATTTATAATCCGGACTTAGGTTAGATACAAAAAACTCAGGAGAATCTCCTGAGTTTTGTTTTCTAAGTGAGGTTGTCTCAAAAGTATCACTATAGTTTCATTTTGTCATGTTGAACGAAGTGAAACATCTACATTGTCAAGCTAAATAGATTCTTCATTTCGCTAAAGCTCCATTCAGAATGACAATTTG
>JAQVEB010000198.1 GCA_028698105.1 Petrimonas sp.
TTATCGGCTTTCTGCAACATCTCGCGCACGAAAAACGAGGTGCTTTTTAATGGTTCGTATATCATTTTTTCATTTTTTTCAGTTCTTCCATGATTCGCTTGACGGTAACGCCGACGTGTTGTTTGGTGATTAACCGGTCGGTTTTAACTACGATATCGGCCTTTCCGTAATAACGTTCTCTGTCGGCTAAATGTTTAGTTATGAAAGGGATTAATTCCTCCTTCGATTTCCCTTCCACCAACGGACGCACGTTTTTCGATGCCAGCAACCGCACGGCAAGCTCTTCGGGCTCAGCCTGAATATACACCGTTACGCCCGCTTTATTCATCAACTCCATGTTATCGAAAAAGCACGGCGCGCCACCTCCGGTGGAAACAAGCACGTCCTCGAAATAAGCAACGTCGTTCAACGCGGCTTGTTCTATTTTCCTGAACCCTTCTTCTCCTTTTTCTTTGAACAGCTCACTGACCGTTTTGCGATATTTGTTCTGTATATATTTGTCGAGATCAATGAATTCGATCCCCAGTTCGTGACTGAGCTTTTTTCCTACCGTCGTTTTCCCGACGCCCATATATCCGATGATAAAGATGGGTTTCATGTTGTTCGTTATGTTCATTCTCCGTTTTTCCGTTTTACAACAAAGGCGATAACAACCGCGCCAAAGATTCAATAAACCGCAAGGTTTTAGGACGTTTCAACCATTCTTTCAACGCGATTTGTTCGCAATTCCGCTGATCCTCGATAAATATTTCCCGGGCAATGGCACCGGTATCTTCGTCATATACAAAAGCTTCCACCTCGAAATTCTGTTCAAAACTGCGCGCATCGAAATTGGTGGAACCCAGCAGGGTTAACGAATCGTCGAAAACCATCAATTTGGAATGAAGAAACCCTTTTTGATAAAAATATACTTTTACGCCGACCTTCAACATGTCTTTTATAAACGAGCGCGAAGCCAGTTGCACCAACGGCACATCGGCCTTGTTTGAAATCATGATACGTACATCCACGCCTCTGATGGCGGCCGATTGCAGGGCTTCCGACATGTTTTCGGTGGGAAGGAAATAAGGCGTTTGGATGAAAATGGATTTTTTTGCTTCGTAGATGGCCTGCAGCAAACCGTGCTGTATTTCGCGTTCGTCTTTCAACGGGCCACTGTTGACGATCTGCATGGGATTTTGTCCGAAAACTTCCAGCGGAGGAAAATATTTTCGCGATGTGATCAGGGTTTGCGACACGAAATACCAATCAATCAAAAACACCGACTGCAAGCCCTGCACGCCTTTTCCTTCAATGCGGGCATGCGTGTCGCGCCAAATACCCCACTTCACGCCTTTCACATAGCGGTCGGCCACGTTCATGCCGCCCACGTACCCGATTTGCCCGTCAATAACCACGATTTTGCGGTGGTTTCGGAAATTTATCCTCGATGTGAGCGCGGGCAGCGTGAGTTTCAGAAACGGTTCGGTTTCTATTCCGGCCTTGCGGTAGTCTTCAAAATACTTCTTTTTTGCCCTTCGGGAGCCGAAACTATCGTAAATTATCCTTATTTCAAGGCCTTCGCGGGCTTTTTTTATCAGCGCCTGCTGAAGTTTACGTCCTATCTCGTCATCGAGCAGCACATAATATTCCACGTGAATGTGTTTTTTGGCATTCTCAATGTCGGCCAGCATGCTCTCAAACTTATCTTCGCCGTTGATAAATATCTGCACATCATTCCCGCCCAACAACGGGGTATAATCCAGGTTTTTAAACAGATTTATAAGATTTTCGTGTTCCGGCGGCGTGTGAAATTCTTCGGGCGTGTCCATTTCATCCAACGGCCTCTTTTTCAGCTTACTGTACATGCGTTTGGAGATAATGTGCTTCTTGGTAATGCTTTGGCCGAATGTGGCATACCAAAAAATGCCGACCACCGGCAAAAAGATCACCGCCATGATCCACGCAACGGTTTTTATCGGGTTGCGGTTCTCCGATATCACCACAATAACCACGCCCGCCACCGTTAACAGGTAGAGTATCTGGATAATCAGTATGAGGACATTGCTTACGTGTATCATGTGTTACGACCTGTATTTTCCTTCGTTCACGTCTTCCAGAATATTAAGGTATGATTGATAACGGCTTTCACTGATGTAATGCTCGTCCACAGCTTTCAGTACGGCACAACCGGGTTCATTCAGATGAAGGCAGTTATAGTACCGGCAATCTGCGGAAAACCGGAATATTTCGGGGAAATAGTGCGATACTTCCTGCGTTGTCATGTCCACCGTTCCAAAACCTTTGATGCCGGGTGTGTCTATCACAAACCCTTCACCTTCAATCTCAATCATTTCAGAGAAAGTGGTGGTGTGCATGCCTTTTTGATGATAATCCGAGATCTTGCCTACTTTTCGCGAAACATCTGATTGCAACAGGTTGATGATGCTCGATTTTCCCACACCGGAATGTCCGGCCAGCAAGGTTATTTTTCCCTTGGTGAGCGCTTTCAACTGCTCAATTCCCTCGCCGGTTTCCGCCGATGTTTTAATGCACGGGTAGCCGATAGAGGAATAGAGCCGGATAACATCGTTGAGGTAAGCGTGATCATCGTTATCATACAAATCCGTTTTGTTGAAAACAAGATGCACGAGAACGCGATACGCCTCGGCGGTTACCAGAAAACGGTCAATGAAAACGGTGGTGGTTTCGGGAAAGCGCAGGGTGATGCAAAGCAATGCCAAATCTATGTTTGCAGCCAGAATATGCGAATGTTTCGACAAGTTTGACGCTTTGCGGATGATGTAATTTTTCCGGTCTTCAATCTCGATAATGTAGGCCGATTCATCGGAGCTTCGCTCGATAATCACCCGGTCGCCAACCACCACGGGACTGGTGCTGCGAATGCCCCTGAGCCGGAAATTCCCTTTTGCAAGGCAAAGAATATCGGTTCCGTCGGCGGTTCTCACCAGGTAATAATTTCCGGTATTCCGGATTACCAGCCCGCGTTCTTTCCGGTTCCCGTTAACCGATGGCACTGAGGAAGCCACAGCATTGTATTTCAGCTCGTTTTCCCCCGCACCGCGTTGTGCGTTGTTCGTCTTTCGCCCTTCGCTTTTCGCCATTTACACTGTGAGGACTTCTTTTTCTTTCGCGGCAAACATATCGTCTATTTTCTTGATATATTTATCGTGAATTTTCTGAATTTCGTTTTCGGTATCTTTGCCCATATCTTCGGGAAGCCCGTTTTTCACTTCTTTTTTCACATCATCAATCGCTTCGCGACGTGTGTTCCGAATGCTGATCTTGGCTTCTTCGGCTTCGTTTTTGGTTTGCTTAACCAGTTGTTTACGGCGTTCCTCCGTCAACGGCGGTATTCCCAAACGAATGACTTCGCCGTTGTTTTCGGGCGTTATGCCCACATCGGAATCCATGATCGCCTTTTCCACTACTTTCAGCATGGGTTTCTCCCACGGCTGGATAAGGATGGTTTTGGCGTCGGGAGTGGAGATTGACGACACATTTGAAAGCGGAACGTGGCTACCGTAGTATTCCACCAAAACACCGTCCAAAATATGCGGATTGGCGCGCCCGGCGCGGATGCGCGAGAATGTTTCATCGAGGAATTCAATGGTCATTTGCATCTTTTCCTCGGCTTCTTTTTTAATGATTGAAATTTCAGCCATAGTTTACAGGGTTTTATCTAATTTGTATTTTTGCAAACAAAAATAGTGAAAATCTTTCACTTATGGACATACGTGCCGATGTTTTCGCCTTCTACAACCTTTTTCAGGTTACCGTAGGTATCCATATTGAACACCACAAGGGGCAAATTATTCTCTTTGCACAGGGTGGCGGCGGTGAGGTCCATGACTTTAAGCCCGCGGTTATATATTTCATCGAACGATAGGTCATCGAATTTGGTTGCCGACGGGTCTTTTTCGGGATCGGCCGTGTAAATGCCGTCCACGCGTGTTCCTTTGAACATCACGTCGGCCTCAATTTCTATTGCGCGAAGCGCAGAAGTGGTATCGGTGGTGAAGAAAGGCAATCCCGTGCCGCCGGACAAAATGGCTATTTCGCCTCGCTCCATGGCTTCGATGGCTTTCCACTTGGAATAAAACTCGCCTACCGGTTCCATGCGAATGGACGTGAACACGCGATTTTTCTGACCGATAGCCGTCAAAGCCGAGCTCAATGCCAGGCTGTTGATCACGGTTGCCAGCATACCCATCTGATCGCCTTTCACGCGGTCGAATCCTTTCTGCGCTCCGCTGAGACCACGAAAAATGTTCCCGCCGCCAATCACGATCCCAATTTGTACGCCCATTTGGGCGATTTCTTTGATCTGGGTGGCGTACTGCTGAAGACAAACTTCGTTGATGCCTTGTTTTTTCTCACCTGCCAGCGATTCGCCGCTGAGTTTCAGTAATATCCGGTTGTATTTCATTTTATAAAAGTTATTCGTTGTAAAAATCTTCGGGCAAAATGTCCATGTAAATTATATCAATCATTTTCTGATTCCTCGGTTCGCACTGCCGGCGCGTGCCTATCATCTTAAATCCAATTTTTTTGTAGGCTTCCAACGCGTGCGTGTTAAAATCCATCACACGCAACATCACGTTGTGCAGGTTCAGGTAGCGGTAACCGTAATCGAGCAACAAGCGCACAGCTTCAGTACCGTATCCTTTATGGAGATAATCTTTGTTGCCGATGAAAATCCCCAACTCGGCCGTGCGGTCGTAATGATTTAAAAAAGAAAAACCGCAGGTGCCGATAAGTTGATCGGTTGCCAAATCAACAATACCGTAATTGTGTTCTTTTGACAAGGTTGAAAGAAAAGCTGCTTCGGTCTCGATGTTGATCACCGAATTGGCAACCGTTAAATTTTGCACTATTTCTAAATCGTTGAGCCAGTGGGCATAAATTGCCGCATCCTGCAGGCAAATGGGTGATAAAAAACATTTTTTGCCGATTAATTTTCTAATGCGAGCCATCAGACTACTTATTTTGTGAAATATATCTTTTAACGATAACAGAAAAGAAAATGCAAAGCCCTACAATCTCCACAATTTCTCCGAGAGTTGCCAGATTAGCGAAAATGGCGTATGTTCTTGAATAACCACCCGTCCAGCTGCCATTATGTGCTGAAACGTAACCAAATATTCGTGCCGCAAGAGAAAATATGATCTGTAATACCATACCGATAAGAATGATCCATGTACTGCTGTGGATATTGCTTTTAATCGCTTTTATAACGAAATACAATAAAACCAACTGTAACAGAATGATTACAGAAGTTACACCAAAAAGCTGGGAAAAAAAACGATCCATAATTCTGAATTTATACTACAAATTGTACTTCTTTAAACGCATAAGTTCGTTCTTCCTCATTATCGAAAGTTTTCAGCACTAAATGTCCCGAGGGCAACACATTGTCTATTTTTGCCTGAAAACGACCGTTGGGGTCTTCAAACCAATAATAACCGTTCACGCGATACAAATCCAACATATATTCGTCTTCAATCTCACTGGTTTGCCCGTTTTGCAGTGAGCGGTACAACTGGAAAAATTCGTGAAGGAACAGATCGAGAAATTGCTCTTTGTCGTACTTCGTAGCTGTTATCTGACGAAGAGAAACCGGATTCGGCAATTCGGCAGGAAAAATCTGCTGATTCAGGTTTATCCCGATGCCGATCACCGAGTTTTGGATGCTGTCGCCCTGCAAATCGTTCTCGATAAGTATTCCGGCTATTTTTTTGTCCATCCAGTAAACGTCGTTGGGCCATTTAATGCGAATATCGTCGGCATAATGATCCAACGTGCTTTTGATAGCCAACGAAGTAATTCGCGACAACATAAACTGATCTTTTGCTGCGATCTCGGTTGGGTACAAAACAAAACTAAACAACAGGTTATCTCCTTTGGAAGAAAACCACGCGTTTCCCATTTGTCCTCTTCCCTCGGTCTGATATTCGGCAATTACCATCGAACCTTCCTCCGGATGCTGTTCCCGGACAAGTTTCTTCAAATATTGATTGGTAGATTCCGTTTCTTCCAGACGGATCATCGTTCTGTTTT
>JAQVEB010000009.1 GCA_028698105.1 Petrimonas sp.
CTACGGTTTTGGCCGGGAATTTGAAAACTTTGTGGGCATTACGCTCGGTACAGGTGTGGGCGGCGGAATAATCCAAAAAGGCGATCTGTTGAGCGATGCCAACACCGGTTCGGGTGAATTTGGCGAAATGCCTTATCTGGGCGGCAAACTCGAAGAATTTTGCGGCAGCTTTTTCTTTGTCAACAACCACAACACCACCGGATACGATGTTTCGCAAAAAGCCGCCGCAGGCGACCGCGAAGCGTTGCATATCATGCACGAATACGGCAAGCACATTGCCGTGCTGGTAAAAATGATCGTGCTCACGGTTGATCCGCAAGCCGTTATTTTTGGCGGAGCCATCGCCAATTCGCTCCCCTTATTCGAAGAATCAATGTACGAACATCTTATTGATTTCCCCTACCCTAACTCCATCAAAAAACTGAAAATTTTGCAATCGGAGCTTCAAAATTCGGGAATTTTGGGGGCGGCAGCGTTGTGTTATTAATTTTTTGTTACATTCTAAAAAAAGCAATTAGAAAAACGAGTTATCCCGTTTATTTGTCGTAATTTTGTAGCATTGGTAACTTAATAAATTCATTATGAAAAAGATTTACACTTTTATTTTTTCTTTGATACTAATTTCGATTCTAAGTAGTTGCGACAAGAATGATGGGATTATCAAGGATGAATCTTTATCAACTTCGGTTGAAAATATTACGCCATATTCCGCCAAAATAACAGTTAATCACACTTTTGAATCACCCAATCTACTTAAAAAAGGAATAGCTTTGTCTATACTCTCTTCATCTGAGAAACAACCGTCATCCGAGAATTTTATCGTTGCTGATAATTCCGATACAAATTTCATCATTGATTTGGATAATTTAAGTGCCGGAAATACCTACTTCATCATTCCTTTCGCCATTTATCCCTCTGACACGATTTTTGGAAATGAAATTAAGTTTACAACCGAAGACTATCTTTTGTTTAACCCATCGGTACAATACGGATTGGTAACAGATATCGATCAAAATAAATATAAAACCGTCCAAATCGGCGATCAGGTTTGGATGGCCGAAAATTTGAGAGTTACCCGCTTTCGCAATGGCGAACCGATTATGATTTCAGAAAAACAAAAAAATCTGCTATCTCCGGCTCTGTATTGGTACAACAACAGCGAAAACAACAAAGAAGTTTATGGTGCGTATTACAACTGGTTTGCAGTTACGGATGAAAGAAATATTGCTCCCGAAGGATGGCGGGTGGCTACTAAAAGCGACTGGGAAAAACTTTTTAGATTTACCGGAAACAAGGCTGATCCTCTTCAGGAAGTGAGTACTGCTCATTGGAAATTTGGAGACGAGAGATTTTTTAATGTAAATTCTAACAGTACAGGATTCACCGCTGTCAGCAGCGGAGTAGCAATGCAACCTATTTATCAAGGGAAGAATGGCAACTGGACTTCGTTTTGGGCATCCGATAAGACTGCTCCATACAAAATTTCACTCTTTTTATACCCAAATGAAACTACCATACAAGAAGCATGGGATAATTTTACAAATGGCTATTCTATAAGATGTATCAAAGAATAGACGTTACCAGAACATGAAATTAAGAGCGATTTGTCCATAAAACAAATCGCTTTTTTATTTAAATTTTAAATTGTTGATGCAATAAACAAATTGGAGAGAGGCTTTTTGCAGTAGACATAATCTCAATTGACGGTTTTTAGAGTAAAAAATTTACTATCTTTGCAATCCTAACAAATTAACTAAGAATAAATCATATCTCTGATGAAAAAAATTATTTTTATGCTTACAACATTATTTCTGCTTGCCGCGTGTACCGGAAAAAAAGCAGAAACACAGCCTGTTGCGGCTGACGACGGTATTGACTCCACTTTTCAGTATAAAGTAGATCGGTTTGCCGATATCGAGATTCTTCGTTATCCCGTGCCGGGATTCAACAGCCTGTCGCTGCAACAGAAAGAGTTGATCTATTATCTGTCGCAAGCCGCATTGGAAGGTCGCGATATTCTTTGGGACCAGCACAATCGCTACAACCTGACTATCCGTCGCGTATGCGAAGGCGTTTATGAAAATTATATGGGTGACAAATCGTCGGAAGACTGGAAGAATTTTGAGACATACCTCAAACAAATCTGGATGGCCAGCGGCATCCATCATCATTATTCCGAAGACAAGATCATACCGAAATTTACGAAAGATTACTTCGTAACCATCGTGAAATCGGTGGATCCGGGACGTATGCCTTTCCGCGACGGCATGGCTGCCGATGAAACGCTGAACGAAATTGTTCCGGTAATGTTCGATCCCAACATCATGCCCAAACGCATGAATCAGGCTCCGGGAGTGGATATCGTTAAAACTTCGGCGGTAAACTTTTACGAAGGTGTTACGCAAAAAGAGGTGGAAGATTTTTATAACGCAATGAAAAATCCGAACGACAGCACGCCCATTTCTTACGGTTTGAACAGCAAAGTGGTGAAAGCGGACGGCGCCGTTGCCGAACAGGTATGGAAACTCGGCGGGATGTACGACAAAGCCATCGCGCGCATCATCGGTTGGCTGGAGAAAGCAGCCGGCGTAGCCGAAAACGATGCGCAAAAAGACGTTATCAACACGTTGATCGAATATTACAAAACCGGCAACCTGAAAACGTTTGACGATTATTCCATCAAATGGGTGAAAGACGATTCGCGCGTGGATTTTGTGAACGGATTCATCGAAACATACACCGATCCGTTGGGCATGAAAGCAACGTGGGAATCCATCGTGAATTTCAAAAACGAAGAAGCGACCAAACGCACAAAAATAATCAGCGATAATGCACAGTGGTTCGAAGACAATTCGCCTATTGAACAGCGTTTCAAGAAATCGGAAGTAAAAGGCGTAACGGCAAAGGTGATCACCGCGGCCATCCTTGGCGGCGATTGCTACCCGGCAACTCCTATCGGCATTAATCTGCCGAACGCGAACTGGATCCGCCGTGATCACGGCTCCAAATCCGTAACGATTGAGAACATCACGTATGCCTACGACAAAGCGGCCGAAGGAAACGGGTTCAACGAAGAATTTATGTGGAGCGATGCCGAACGCGATCTATCGAAAAAATACGGTTCGCTAACCGATAACCTGCACACCGACTTGCACGAATGCCTCGGTCACGGTTCCGGCAAACTGCTGCCGGGCGTTGACGGTGATGCGCTGAAAGCCTACGGCTCGCCGCTGGAGGAAACCCGCGCCGACCTGTTCGCCCTGTATTATCTAGCTGATCCGAAGCTGGTTGAACTCGGCCTTGTTCCCGATGCCGACGCTTATAAATCGGAATATTACAAATACATCATGAACGGCGCCATGACGCAACTCACGCGCATTCAGCCGGGTAAAAACATCGAACAGGCACACATGCGCAACCGCGCGCTTATCGCAAACTGGGTGATTGAAAACGGCAAAGCCGACAGCGTGGTGGTGATGAAACAACGCGACGGAAAAACTTATGTGGTGATCAACGATTACGCAAAACTGCGCGATCTGTTTGGGAAACTTCTTGCCGAAGTGCAGCGCATTAAATCGGAAGGCGATTACGAGGCCGGTAAAAAACTCGTGGAAACCCACGGCGTGAAGGTTGACCCGAAATTACACCAAGAAGTGCTCACCCGCTATGAAGCGCTGAATTTGGCTCCATATAAAGGTTTTGTGAATCCGGTATATAAACTCGTAACCGGCGAAGACGGTAAAGTTACGGACGTTACCATTTCGTACGATGAAAACTATGTGAATCAGCAGTTGCGTTATTCGCGTCAATACTCGGTGCTGCCGTTGAAGAATTAAACGAGTTTCGGGTTACGAGTTACGAGTTTTGAAAAATGCACTACGATAGTGCAAAAAACAGCTAAAAATGCACTCAATGAGTGCATTTTTAGCTATAAATTTGTCAAACTTTTCCCTGCAAAATGCAAAAAAATTGGCACATTTGCATATTGATTAATTCGTACATTAAAATGACCTACGAACAAACCCTCGAATATTTGTACTCCCAAATGCCCGAATACCAACGTATCGGACACTTGGCTTACAAACCCGGCCTGGATAACAGCCTTCGGCTCGATGCCATTTTCAATCACCCGCACCGGAATTACAAAACCATTCACGTGGGCGGAACCAACGGCAAAGGTTCCACATCGCACCTGTTGGCGGCTATTTTGCAGGAATCGGGCTATAAAACCGGATTGTACACATCGCCGCATCTGGTGGATTTCAGGGAACGCATTCGCGTGAACGGCGAAATGATCCCGAAAGAATACGTTGTTGAGTTTGTAAAAAAATACCGCGATGATTTTGAGCCGGTCATGCCTTCATTCTTTGAACTCACGATGGAGATGGCGTTTCTTTATTTTGCGGAGCAAAAAGTGGATGTTGCCGTGATCGAAGTCGGTTTGGGCGGGCGACTGGACAGTACCAATATTATTTCACCCGATCTGAGTGTGATCACGAACATCGGGTTGGAACACACGCAGTATCTGGGCGACACGCTGCCGAAAATCGCTACCGAGAAAGCCGGTATCATTAAACCGCGCACACCCGTCGTCATCGGTGAAATTGAGGATGAAGATGTACGCCGGGTGTTTATGGAAACGGCCACGCAGAGGAACGCACCCGTTATTTTCGCCGAAGGCGCCATGGAGAACCTGCGCTCCGTAAAAACATCCGAAGGTTGGCTTTTCAGTAGCGATGATTATCCCGATATGCCGAATCAACTGGGCGGGCTGGCGCAGGAGAAAAATGCCAAAACCGTGCTCACGGCCGTCGGGGAATTGAAGCAAATCGGTTATCAAATCCCGAAGGAAGCGGTTTTTTCGGGATTCGCGAACGTGATCGCGCTCACCGGACTGATGGGACGGTGGCAGGTATTGCAGGAAAAACCGAGAATTATTTGCGATACGGGGCATAATGCGCACGGCATCCGTTATGTGGCGGAGCAGCTACTGCAGGAAACATACGACAAGCTTCACATCGTTTTCGGAATGGTGAACGATAAAGACATCAATGCCGTGCTCTCGTTACTGCCTAAAAACGCCGTTTATTACTTCACCAAAGCATCGGTTGAACGGGCTATGGACGAAAAAGCGCTCGCGGAGCGAGCGGCAGCCATCGGGCTACGCGGAGAAACGTTTGAAACCGTTCCACTTGCCATTGATGCGGCAAAAACAACCGCCGGCGAAAACGATCTCATTTTCATCGGCGGAAGTTCGTTTGTTGTGGCAGATGCACTGCCGTTGTTTCTGTGATCAGTAAATAAGTACAACCCTGAAGTTGTAATCCGCAAGGTTTTCATCGGCTCTGTACCGGTCGGAAGCCTGAATGAAAAAGGCCACCGTACTCGGATTCCCCAACTGGAAATCGCAACTCACGGTTTCGGTATAGGTAAAGGTATCACCCTTATCATCCTTCTCTTTGTACGTAAAAACGAACGGAAGCGGTTTTTGCACTTCATCCACGCCTTGTGTCCCAATAAACACATAGCCCAGCGCTGCTCCTTTTTCGTAGATAAATTCCGTAAGTTCGGGCAAATCGAAAACAACTTCATATTGTTCCGTTTCATCGCTCCATTTCCAGTCTTCTTTTTTCACATGGATACCGATCACTTCCCAGCCGGTTGCCACTTTATCCACTTCTTCTTTAATGATTTGGCGAATCTGCTCCTCGGTAAGCCCGGGGCCTACGGCATCAATGATCTGCTGAATCTGTGCAGGTGTCAGCGAATCTTTGAGCTCTTCCGCAATAATTTGTTTTACCCTGTCTTCGCTCACGGATGGCGTAATGGAGTTGTTGATCAGTTGCCGTATCTGGTCTTCTGTCATGAAATTCCGAAGCTCCTCGCGGATGATCACTCTTACCTCCTGTTCGGTAATATAATCTTCGCTGGGCGCGCATCCGTAGTAACCGGTCAATAACACAACAGCAGCAAGAACAAAAAAGATTTTTTTGAATGGTTTTCTTTTCATGTTTTTAGTATTTAAAAATTCAGTTCCCCAAATATAGGGATTTATTGCCACAAAAGGGCAAAAAAAACCGATGAAAATTGTTAAAAGTTCATCGGTTTGTAGCTTTCTAAAACGGAAAATCCATCTACCAAACAAGTACGATACGAAAATTATACGTTTGCGGTGCATCCATATCTTTAAATAAATCGGATGATTTAATAAAAAAGGCTACCGTACTTGGATTTCCGAGTTGATAATCGCAACTGATGGTTTCAGTAAAGTAAATCGGATTACCATTGGCATCATTGCCTGCAGAATAGGTATTTACATAAGGCAACAACTTCTGGACTTCATCCTGTCCTTGTGTACCGATAAATACATATCCGAGTTCAGCTCCGTTCTCGTAAATTAATTCCGTTAGTTCCGGAAGATCATAAACAGCTTCCCACTGAGACGCAGTCTCGTTCCAATTCCAATCGGTTTTATTCACAGTAATATTTACAATTTTCCACTGCGTAAATTCCAAATTTTCGTTGTTCTTTTGAATCTCTTCCAAAATCATTTGTCTTATCTGATACTCGTCAAGGTAATCTTGTCTCTGGGAACAAGATGATAACACACCAACAAAAAGAAACAATATTCCGAATAACGAATAAACAAACCTTGTACTTCTCATCTGTTTAATTTTAAAAAATTAATTTATAATTCAAAAGTACGCAAAAATTTGGGAATCACACTTAAAATTATCCGTTTAACAAAAAAATCGGTGAAAATATCACCGATTTTTAACATTATACATCTACAATCGAATATTTCTTATTTTTATTAATAGGCCCCATTCCATGTGAGTACAACCCTAAAATAATGTGTTTGTAAATATTCATCAACGCGTGCACGATCCGAGTCCTGAATGTAAAAAGCTACCGTACCGGGATTTGATTGAAAATCACAACTAATGGTCTCACTATAAATAATGGGACTGCCATCACTTGCCGTTTCCTCGTAAGTATATATGTAAGGCAGAGGCTTCAAAACCTCACCGGTGGCCTCATCTTCAACAATATATACGTAACCGTCAAGGTCTCCGTATTCATAAATATCGTTCGTGAGTTCCGGGAGATCGGCTACGGCGTAATACCTGCCGTGAGCAGCATCCCATTGCCAGGCGTTTTTATCTATCGTTATACTGCGGGTGAGCATGTGTAAGCCTTCGGCTCCTGTTGGATCGGAAGAACAGGAAGCTCCTGTAAAAGCCATTCCTAAGAATAGGATTCCGGCAAAAATTGAGGTGAATAATTTTCTTTTCATATTCGTATGGTTTTAAAAGTTTTTAATTTTATTGCTATAGAGATAAGACATTTGAACATGATTTTGGTTTAAACTAATCAACAAATGTTACGATAAAATCCGTGGAATAAAAAAAGCCCGTTAGACGGGCTTAAGAAAAATTTTATCTAGCGTTATCTCCTTCCACCAAGGAATCCGCCTAAGATATCGTCGAGCGGATTGCCGTCGCCGTCCTTATCAAGAAATCCGCCAAGGATGTCCATCAAGCCGCCGCCGCGTTGTTGCGCCTGCGGTTGTGCGCCGCCACCGCCGAGAATGCTTCCCAGCAAATCGCCTAAGCCTCCGGCTCCGGTGTTGGTCTGACGTTTTTGTTTCCCGATATATGCCATCACAATGGGCGCCAATATCGCCAACAGCGGCCCTATTTTATTCAGGCTCAGACCGGTTTTCTGCGAAATTCCCTGTTCAACAGCCGGTTTGTTTCCTCCGAAAATGCGTCCCAAAATACCGTCGCCACCCTGTTGCATGGCTTGCGAATTGTTCTGGAGCATACCCGAAAGGTTATCCAGCAAAGAACCGTCGTGTTTCGATTCCAGTGCGTTATTCAGGTTTTCGGCTCCCTGAGCCGATTGTGCGTTTTTGGTCAATCCGGCCAAAATAACCGGAATAGCCATATTTACGGCGCTCGACGCCTGATTTTCATTCATCCCCAATTGTCCGGCTACGTTACGTACCACGGTTTGCCCGATAGGGCTGTTTAATAAATCTGAAAGATCCATGTTGCAAATGTTTTAAAAGTTTTTCAAAGATATGCTTTTTAAACAAACGAACATCTATTTAGTTTTCAAAAAAAACGGATGTGGAAAATAACCCCACTGTTTTGTTTACGGAAATTGAGAAAAATATCGTACTTTTGTTTTCATAAGTAAACAAGCGGACAGGAAAACAAACCCTAAGCTCTTAGCTCTCCGCGCTAAGCAAAAGAAAATGAAACAATATTTGGATTTACTTCACCGCGTGCTGGATGAAGGCGTGCGCAAAGAAGACCGTACCGGCACGGGAACCATCAGCGTTTTCGGACATCAGAGCCGATATGACCTCAGCAACGGATTTCCGGTGCTGACTACAAAAAAATTACATTTAAAATCAATCATACACGAACTCCTCTGGTTTTTGAACGGCGATACCAACGTGAAATACCTGCAAGACAACGGTGTGCGCATCTGGAACGAATGGGCGGACGAAAATGGCGATCTGGGGCATATTTACGGCTACCAATGGCGCTCGTGGCCCGATTACAACGGAGGCCACATTGATCAGGTGTCGCAGGTGGTGAATACTATCAAAAATAATCCGGACAGCCGCCGCATCATCGTCAGTTCGTGGAATGTGGCCGATCTCCCGAATATGAACCTGCCACCCTGCCATGCGTTCTTCCAGTTTTACGTTGCCGAAGGCAAACTGAGCCTGCAACTCTATCAACGCAGCGCCGATATTTTTCTGGCCGTGCCGTTCAACATTGCTTCCTACGCTTTGTTGCTGAAAATGATGGCGCAGGTTACCGGCCTGCGGGAAGGCGATTTCGTGCACACGCTGGGCGATGCACACATTTACCTGAACCATCTGGAGCAGGTGCAACTGCAACTCACGCGCGAACCGCGCCCGTTGCCGCAAATGAAAATTAACCCCGATGTAAAAGATATTTTCTCGTTTAAATTCGAAGATTTTGAATTGACGGGTTACGATCCGCATCCACACATCAAAGGCGAGGTAGCGGTGTAAATTTCCAATCACTTATCACAAAGACGAAGCCATCCTCTCCCAAATCACGCATAAAACATGAACCCCGTATTAATTGTATTGCCCATCCTCCTCATCCTGATGTTCGACCTTGGGCTTGAGTTTAAGTTAAAAGATGTAACTGCGCTGGCCAAACATCCCAAAGCCGTATGGATTGGGCTTGTGGCGCAAATTATCATTTTACCGCTCATCGCTATCGCGTTGGGAAAAATTTTTAACCCGGCTCCTTACCTGTTTGTCGGGTTGGTTTTGATCGCCTGTTCGCCCGGCGGCAGTTCTTCCAACATCTTTTCGTTGATCGCCAAAGGCGATGTTACACTTTCCGTAACGCTTACAGCGCTAAGCAGCGTGATCACCATTTTCACTATTCCGCCCATTATGATGTACGTGATGAATATTTCCGGGTTCGAGGCTGTAAGCCATATTCAGTTGCCGGTGGGAAAACTTTTCATGCAAAACATCGTGCTGGTGCTGTTGCCCATCGCCCTTGGAATGATCGTGAAAAAACTCAGGCCGAAATTTGCCGCCAAGGCAAAAAAGATTCTCGATAAAGCCGCTTTTCCCGCGCTGTTGTTGCTGGCCACCGTTTTCTTTATCGCTAATCGTGAAACGATTATAGAAAACTTTTCGTCGCTCACGCTCATCATCACCATTATGATATTGGCAGCTATGGGCCTGGGCACCCTGTTGGCCATTGTTTCGGGATTGGGATCAAAACAACGAAAAACCATTGTTATCGAAGTGGGCATGCAAAACGCAGCGCAAGCCATTGCTGTAGCAAGCAGTCCTTTCGTATTCAATAACAACCAGATAGCCGTTCCTGCCATTATTTACGCGTTGATGATGAACGTTATCCTGCTCACCTACATCGGAAAATATTTGTTCAAACGAAAAAAACAATATGAAACAGCCTAAAACAATTTCAATTATAGTTGCAACGGACGAAAACTACGCCATAGGCAAAAACAACGAGTTGCTCTGCCATTTACCCAACGACCTGAAGTATTTCAAGAAAGTAACCAAGGGCCATACCGTGATCATGGGGCAACGCACCTTCGAGTCGTTGCCGAACGGCGCGCTTCCGAATCGCAAGAATATCGTGCTCACGTTCGATAAAGACGTGCGTTTTCCCGGTTGCATCATGGCTTACTCCATCGAAGACGCTTTGCGGCATTGTGAAGGCGAACAGGAAGTGTTCTTCATTGGCGGCGGACAGGTCTATAAAACAGCTTTCGAATTTGCAGACCGGTTGTATATCACGCGCATTCACCATCAGTTTGAGGGAGCCGACACATTCTTTCCCGAAATTAAATCTTCGGAATGGCTGTTAACGCAGCAGGAAAAGCACAAAGCCGATGAGAAACATGCCCATGATTATACGTTTTTGGTGTATGAGCGAAAAAAATAAGAAGAAGCGATTTCCGAATCGCTTTTTAAACACTTAGCGAATTAAAATTCGTTTGTTCCATAAGAAATCAAATATGAGAAAAAGCATTTTATTTACACTTTTGTTTTTGTGCGTTGTTCCCCGTTTCTTCGGTCAAACCATTGAAACCGATTCAACGCTCGCAAAACGGTTGGGTAAGGCCCTTTCATCCGTTTACCGACAGGAGTTTCGTGCGGGACAAGTTTCCGTGGACAGCATCGCTGTAAACGACCGGAAAAACTCCATCGAGTTTCACACCAACCTCTCGCTCTCCTACCTGCCCATGCGCGAAAGCACCATCCGTCAAATCTACGACAGTGTGCGTTTTTATCTGCCTGCGGCACAGAAAAAATACCGCATCGGCGTGTTCTCCGACGGTCAGGAGATAAGTAATCTCATTCCCAATTTTTATCGCGATAAATACAAAGATAAAAACCGGATGATCTCGCAGAAAGTGAAAACACCGCTCGTGTCCAACATTTCGACACCTGTAAATTCATTCGATAAAGGACTCACAAACAATCACATTGCTCTTTGGCAAAGCCACGGGTATTATTACGAGCAAAAACTGGGCCGATGGGAATGGCAGCGTGCACGCATCTTCGAGACCGTAGAAGATTTGTACACCCAGAGTTATGTGTTGCCGTTTCTTGTGCCGATGCTCGAAAACGCGGGCGCGAACGTGCTGCTACCGCGCGAACGCGATTATAACAAACACGAAATTATTGTGGACAACGATGGCAATTCAGGCTATGCCGAAACCAACGGTAATGAGCGCTGGCAACGCACCGATTCCGCCGGATTTGCCAATCCGAAAAAAATGTATTTCGACGGCGAAAATCCCTTCCGGATGGGCACTGCACGACAGACTAAAACCGTTTCGCGCGGCGAGGAAAGCATCGCCACCTGGACGCCTGATATTCCCGAATCGGGACGTTACGGCGTGTATGTTTCGTACCAAACCGTGAGAAATAGCACCGATGATGCGCTGTACAGCGTATATCATGCCGGTGGACACACCGATTTCACTGTAAATCAAACAATGGGCGGCGGCACGTGGATTTTTCTCGGTTATTTCGATTTCGAAAAAGGAGAAAATCACGGAATCACACTCTCAAATAAAAGCAAACGCGCAGGAAAAATCGTTACTGCCGATGCCGTGAAAATCGGCGGCGGTATGGGAAACATTGCCCGAATGCCCAACACGGAAGGATTTGAGAAAGAAAACACGAAAAGTTCGGAAACGGCTGGTGATAAACAAAAAATCACTTCAAAAATTGAATACAAGCCCGAAGTGAGCGGTTACCCCCGGTATGCCGAGGGAGCACGCTATTGGGAACAGTGGTCGGGTGTGCCCGACTCGGTGTATAACCGCACCGAAGGTAAAAACGATTACACCGACGATTACGCCAGTCGCGGTTATTGGGTAAATTGGCTGGCCGGCGGTTCATCGGCGCTCCCCAAAGCCGAAGGCTTACATATTCCCGTGGATTTAGCGTTTGCGTTTCACACGGATGCAGGTACGTTTTGGGGCGATACCATCGTGGGAACGCTCGGAATTTACATGACGCACCACAACAACGAAAAATTTGAAAACGGACGTTCACGATGGGCTTCGCGCGATTTGACGGAACTGATAATGAACGAAATTACGGACGATATTCGCCGCGATTTTGAACCCGATTGGACCCGTCGCCATCTCTGGAACCGTTCTTATGCCGAAGCGCGGGTTCCCAATGTGCCGACAATGTTGCTCGAATTGCTTTCGCACCAGAACTTTGCTGATATGCGTTATGGCCTCGACCCTACGTTTCGTTTCACGGTTAGTCGAGCCATTTACAAAGGGATGCTCAAATTCATTGCTTCGCAATACAATCGCCCGTATATGGTGCAACCCTTGCCTGTAAAAGATTTTAGCGCTAAATTTGTGGGTGATACGCAAGTTCGGTTGAATTGGAATGAAACGCCCGATAGAGCTGAACCATCGGCAAAACCCACAAAATATATCGTTTACACACGCATCAATGGTGGCGGATTCGATAATGGCGTACTTGTGAATACAAATTCGCACATGATGAATATCGAAAAAGACAAGATTTACAGTTTCAAAATAGAAGCTGTGAATGACGGCGGAAAAAGTTTCCCGTCCGAAATTTTATCGGTATGCCGCAAATCGGACGAACAAGGCGAAGTGTTGATTGTAAATGGTTTCACGCGGGTTTCGGCTCCATTCAGTTTCACGGCAAGCAGCGACAGCCTTGCGGGATTCGCCGGAAGCGTGGACAACGGTGTGCCGTATATTTCCGAGCATCATTTTATCGGACAACAAAACGAGTTTCGGCGCGTAATTCCTTGGATGGACGATGACGCTTCGGGTTTTGGCGACAGCAACGCCAATTATGAAACTACCGAAATTGCGGGCAACACCTTTGATTATCCGTATCTTCACGGACAATCGTTTGCCGAAGCGGGATATTCGTTTGTTTCGTGTGCGGTAAGCGCGGTTGAAAACGGTTCGGTAAATCTTTCGGATTACAAAACAGTGGATTGGATTCTGGGCAAACAACGTGAATGGAGCGTTGCTCGCGGAGCGATGCCTGCGAAATACAAAACATTTTCGCCTGCGCAACAGCAAGCCATTGCCGATTTTTGCAACAAGGACGGAAACATTATCGTAAGTGGTGCATTCGTGGGAACCGATTTATGGGATAACCCCAATGCCACAAAAGCAGATAAAGATTGGGCACAAAACACGCTCAAATTCAAGTGGCGAAACAACAACGGCGCCGTTGCAGGAAAGATCAAAGCTGTTCCATCGCCATTCGCTTCCATAACAGGTAATTACGAATATTTCAACGAGTTGAACAGCGAAAGCTACGTGGTGGAACATCCCGATGCTATTGAACCTGTCGGCGAAAATGCGTTTACCGTTTTCCGCTATTCGGAGAATAATTTAAGTGCAGGGACGTTTTACAAAGGAGAAAAGTACAACACCTGCATTTTGGGTTTTCCGATAGAATCGGTAAAAAAGCAGAAAATGAGAAATGAATTGGTAAGACAGGTATTGGAAGCGATGGAATAGTATTTTAGCTTGAAAAGCCAAATTTCCATAACCGTAAGTCCCTGACTTACGGAGAAAACAAACACAAAATTTTCGCCTGAAAGGCGATACAACATAAATATTCAACAAATGGCGATAAAATAATAAGGTAATAAGGTTTATTTTAGAATACAAATTATTACTACTAAGATACTATGTATCCAAAATAAGGTTCTAAAGAATGAATAAATAAAAACCTTATTTTCAACAAACAACCTTAGTAGCTAAAATAAGCCCAATTACCCTAACCTTATTACCTAATTTCAAAAGAAATAGAAAATGAAAGTAGCATACAATAATTTATACATTCATTTCGTGTTTACGGCTTACAATCGATTACCCTTAATCGAAGAAAAAAATCGTGTGCGAATTGAAAAGTACATTACCGGTATTGTAAACAACAACGACTGCCAATTATATGCCATTTATGCCAATCCCGAACATGTTCATTTTTTAGTTTCTGCTTCTTCAAAAACGGATGCAGAAACACTGGCGACGATTGTCGCAATGAGCTCTGAACGTTTCATAAATGAGCATAAGCTGTGTTTGAGTAATTTTCAGTGGCAAGATTCGTGTTCGGCTTTTTCTGTATCGAAAGGAGATGTGGATAAAGTTTGCAAATATATTTTGTATCAGAAAGAGCATCATAAAAAGAAAACTTTCGCCGAGGAGTACGATGAATTTATTCAGTTTTATCAGAAAACGATTCAACCGATAAAATAAGGTAATAAGGTTGGTTTTGTAGTACGTATCAAAGGCTACTAAGGTTAATGAAATAAAATAAGGTTTTAATAAAATATTCACAAACTACCAAAATCCCCATCAGGAGGATTTAGGGATAATAATAAACAATAATGAAAAAAATAAACGCCTTCATTCTCTTCACGCAACCCGAACAAGCGGCAAAAACCGTGGAAGAGTTAAAACAATCGGAGTTGGTAAAAAAGATTTATTTACTGACGCCTGAAAACGTAACGGAAACCATAGCCGGATGTAAAAACATCCCGATTGATTCGCTACAAAGCACGGAAACCATCAAAAAAATCGCCAGAAAATCATCGGCCGATTACACGCTAATTTACCAAAAATCCACCGTGTTGAAGCTCGGCTACTTCGCGCTGGAACGTATGCTTCGCATTGCGGAAGATGCAAGTGCAGGAATGGTTTACGCCGATTATTACGCCATTGCCAACGGCGAAAAGAATAATCATCCCGTAATTGATTATCAGGAAGGAAGTCTGCGCGACGATTTCAATTTCGGTTCATTGCTTGTCTATAACGCCAAAGCGTTAAAAGAAGCGGCAAAGCGAATGAAAAAAGAATCGTACCAATTTGCGGGATTGTACGATTTGCGCCTGAAAGTTTCGCAACGCCATCCGCTCGTGCACATCAACGAATATCTTTATACTGAAATTGAAGAAGATACCCGCGCATCGGGACAAAAAATATTCGATTATGTGGATCCGAAAAACCGTGCTGTGCAAATCGAAATGGAACAGGCTTGCACGCGACATTTAAAAGACGTGGGCGCATACCTGAAACCAAAATTCGAGAAAATCGAGTTCGACAAAGGTGCGTTTGAGTACGAAGCATCCGTGATTATTCCCGTGCGAAACCGCATCAAAACCATCAAAGATGCCATTGAATCGGTGTTGAAACAAAAAAC
Source organism: Petrimonas sp. (assembly GCA_028698105.1). Lineage (GTDB taxonomy): Bacteria > Bacteroidota > Bacteroidia > Bacteroidales > Dysgonomonadaceae > JAQVEB01. The sequence continues at coordinate 15,269 of JAQVEB010000009.1, forward strand.
CGATTTCAAATTTAACCTGATTGTGGTGAATAATCACTCCACCGACGGCACAACAGAAGCAATTGACGAATTTAAAGACGAACGTCTTATCCATATCATTCCCGAACGCGACGATTTAGGTATCGGCGGTTGTTGGAATATGGGCGTACATTCCGAAAAATGCGGTAAATTTGCCGTTCAGCTCGATAGCGACGATGTGTACAGCGACGAAAACACGCTGCAGAAAATCGTGAACGCGTTCTACGAACAAAATTGCGCGATGGTTGTGGGCACGTATCAAATGACTAATTTTGCGATGGAAGAAATTCCGCCCGGCATCATTGACCACCGCGAATGGACACCCGACAACGGGCGAAATAACGCGCTTCGCATCAACGGATTGGGCGCGCCACGTGCATTCTACACACCCATATTGCGTGAAATAAAAGTGCCCAACACAAGCTATGGCGAAGATTACGCCTTAGGATTGAATATTTCGCGCCGTTATCAAATCGGACGCATTTACGATGTATTGTATCTCTGTCGCCGTTGGGAAGACAATTCGGACGCATCGCTCGATATTGTAAAAATGAACGGACACAACACCTACAAAGACAGAATTAGAACGTGGGAATTGCAGGCACGAAAACGCCCCCACTAACTCCCCCTAAGGGGAGAATACTCTTCGATTTAACTGAAAAAGAAATAATTATGCAAAAGGAAAATCATTCACAGCCCGCATCTCCCCTTTCCTTTGGAAAGGGGTTGGGGGAAAGGCGTGAACCGCTCATCCACGTCGGCATCCTACTTAATCAACAAAAAATTGATTTTGAGTTATTTTCGACCTATAAACTCGCAGGAAAAGAGTTTCCCGCCGGAAATTATTCTGTGAAAATTTTCAATGGAAAAATCCTTTTCAATAACGTTGAATATGATGAAATTACCTTTGAAGCAGACCAAATTCACGAAGATTCTTTCGAACTGAAAGACGTGATTATTGGTGTAAATTTTCATTGGGAACGAAAAGAAAATCAACGCTTTTTAGGCGGATTGAAATTTATTGTGGAAAATGGAAGTATTTCAGCTATCAATATCGTTTCGTTGGAAGATTACCTCATGAGCGTAATTTCGTCTGAAATGAGCGCCACAAGTTCCGAAAAGTTGCTGAAAGCGCATGCCGTCATATCGCGAAGTTGGCTATTAGCACAGATTCAGAAAAATAAATCGCTCGAGAAAGATTACCAGACTTCTTTCATAACGCCTACCGAAATCGTCCGTTGGTATGACCGTGAAGATCACACCAATTTTGATGTCTGCGCCGACGACCATTGTCAACGTTATCAAGGGATTACCCGCCAATCTACCGAATTAGTGAAAAAAGTCATCGAAAAAACATACGGCGAAGTGCTTACTTATGGTGAAGTTATTTGTGACGCCCGTTTCTCAAAATGTTGCGGTGGCGTAATGGAGACGTTCGAAAACGTGTGGGAACCCATCGCTCACGGTTATTTGCAGGCACGAGCCGATAATGCAGACACCGTATCCTTTCCCGATTTAACCGTTGCAGAGGAAGCCGAAGAATGGATTCGCACATCGCCTGCGGCGTTTTGCAACACGCAGGATGCGAAAGTGCTGAAACAAATCTTGAACGATTACGACCAGGAAACTGCCGATTTTTATCGGTGGAAAGTGGGTTATTCGCAAGAACAACTTTCAGCACTTATCCGCGAGCGTTCGGGTATCGATTTTGGCAAAATCATCGCACTGGAGCCGTTGGAACGCGGTACATCGGGACGCATTATCCGCTTGAAAATCATCGGAACAGAACGTGTGATGATTATCGGCAAAGAACTCGAAATCCGTCGCACATTATCGAAATCGCATCTTTACAGCTCTGCTTTTGTAGTGGATGCCGACAACGAAAACAACGAAGGCATCCCGCAAACGTTCACACTTACCGGCGCAGGCTGGGGACACGGTGTGGGACTTTGTCAAATTGGCGCGGCAATGATGGCGGAGAAGGGGTATGATTATAAGAGTATTTTAAGTCATTACTTCCCGACTTCGGAAATCGCAAAAAATTACTGATTAATATTAATGATAGGCGCTTCGCGCGATAGACACTTCGTGTGATAGGCAACTTCGTTGCTAGGTGTCTTGAACAGTTTAAACAATTATGAAAATAGAAGATTTGGAAATCTATAATTTATCCATGGATTTTTCGGATAAAATATGGAATTTAGTCACGAAATGGGATTATTTTGCCAAAGATACCGTAGGAAAACAATGGGTAAGAGCTTCAGATTCCGTTGATGCTAATATCAGTGAAGGATTTGGTAGGTTTACAGGCAAAGATTCCAAAAATTTTTATATCATTGCACGCGGCTCGTTACAAGAAAACAAAACATGGCTAAAAAAAGCTTATCGAAGAAATTTAATTACTGAAAATGAATTTAATTCTCTAAACGAAGAGTTGGAAAATATAAATCTCAAACTATCAAGATTTATAAAAGCTCACTCGAAAAGAATGGAAGACAAATAATCAACGGCATCGCACAAAGTGTCTATCACGCGAAGCGTCTATCGCAACGCGGTTGCCTATCGTACGAAGCACCTATCTTTTTCAAAACCATATCATAATGAACATATCAAGCAAGAAACAAAACAAATCTCCCTGGCCCTGGATCCCCACCCTTTATTTCGCCGAAGGGCTTCCTTACGTAGTGGTAATGACCGTTGCCGTAATTATGTACAAGCGTTTCGGATTATCGAATACCGACATCGCGCTATACACAAGTTGGCTCTATTTGCCATGGGTGATCAAACCGTTTTGGAGTCCGTTTGTGGATATTCTGAAAACCAAACGTTGGTGGATTGTTACGATGCAATTGCTTATCGGAGCCGGAATGGCGGGCGTGGCATTCACATTGCCGACACCGTTCTATCTTCAAGCTTCGCTCGCTTTCTTTTGGCTGATGGCATTCAGCTCCGCCACACACGATATCGCCGCCGACGGATTTTATATGCTTGGGCTGGACGATTCGCAACAATCGTTTTTCGTGGGCATCCGAAGTACGTTTTACCGGTTGGCGATGATCACCGGACAAGGATTGCTCGTTATTTTGGCAGGTACTCTCGAAAAATCCACGGGAAAAGTTCCGTACGCTTGGAGCATCACATTCTTTATCCTTGCCGGATTGTTTCTTGCTTTTTTCATCTATCACAGGTTTATTCTTCCCCGTCCGGCAACCGATACGGGAAAATCGGCAAATACACCCGGTGATGTCGTCAGGGAATTCGGCCGAACATTTGCATCATTTTTCACCAAAGAAGGTATTGGGCTGGCCATCGCTTTTATTCTGCTTTACAGACTGGCAGAGGCCATGCTGGTAAAAATGGCATCACCCTTCCTGCTCGATGCCCGCGATGTTGGCGGCTTGGGGCTTAATACACAGCAAGTGGGATTGGTTTATGGAACAGTTGGCGTGATCGCGCTAACGCTCGGTGGAATTATCGGCGGCGTAGTCGCTTCGCGTCAGGGACTGAAATATTGGCTATGGCCCATGGCGCTTTCCATTACCTTGCCCAATGCGGCATACGTTTTCCTTTCGATGTACATGCCCGAGAACTTTTTGTGGGTAAACGTCGCGGTAGCCATCGAGCAATTCGGTTATGGATTTGGGTTTACGGCATATATGCTTTATCTGATCTACTTTTCGCAAGGCGATCACAAAACAGCGCACTACTCCATTTGCACAGGATTTATGGCGCTTGGGATGATGCTTCCGGGAATGGCTGCCGGATGGATTCAGGAACAATTGGGTTACCAACATTTCTTTATTTTTATCATGATTGCCACTATCCCTACCCTTTTATTGATTCCGTTTATGAAAGTGGATAAGGAGTTTGGGAAAGCAAAGAAAACCGAAGAAAAATTAGAAATTGAACAGACGGAGAATTAGTAGAATCCTTTATGAACTTGAAAAGTTCGATTTGCATAACCGTAGGCTGTTAGCCTACGGTAAACATCATTCGCAAGACCCGGCCTGAAAGGTCGTACAAAAGACGATTTATGAGTTACACGAAATTACTTTATCACATTGTTTTCCGAACAAAAAGAAACCGGCTGGCAATTAATCAGGAACAGGAAAAAGAACTTTATGCCTATCTGTTAGGAATCGTAAGAAAAAATAAATCGATTCTATATAGAATTGGCGGGATGGAAGACCATATCCACTTGTTGATTGATTTGCATCCTTCTTTGGCTTTGTCCGATTTTATGCGGGAACTGAAAAGCTCTTCGAGCAAATGGTTGAAAAATAACTCCAATTTTCCTCATTTCGATTATTGGGCTGAGAGTTTTGGAGCATTTACGTATAATTATACCGAAAAAGACTTAATTATCAATTATATAAAAAATCAGAAAGAACATCATAAAACCGTCAGTTTTGAAGAAGAATTCAGAAACTTATTGAAAGAAAATGGCATTGATATTGATGAACAATATTTCTTAAAAGATTAATTGTGTGACCTTTCAGGCCAATGCGTCGAGATATTCCAAATCCGTAAGCTATTGGCTTACGGTTATGCAAATTTTGCCTTTCAGGCAAGTAAATAAATAACATTTATATGAAAAGAATAATAATTTTACTCTCCTTATTCGGATTACTTGTTCCATCATCCTTCGCCCAAAAAATCCACGTAAAAACCGGAATCGAAGTGCTGAAAGAGACCAACTTCAAAGCGCTGCAAGGAAAACGGGTTGGATTGATAACAAACCCGACGGGTGTGGATAACAACCTAAAATCCACCATTGATATTTTGCACGAAGCACCGAACGTGCAACTCGTGGCGCTTTACGGCCCCGAACACGGTGTACGCGGCGATGTACACGCGGGCGACAAAGTTTCGGATTTTAAAGACCCGAACACGGGCGTGCCTGTTTTCTCACTTTACGGCGCTACCCGAAAACCAACGAAAGAAATGCTCGAAGGTGTGGATGTGCTGGTTTACGATATTCAGGATATCGGTTGCCGCTCCTACACGTACATTTCCACTATGTATCTGGCAATGCAGGCCGCTGCGGAAAACAACATCGAATTTGTGGTTCTCGACCGCCCCAATCCGCTTGGCGGACTGAAAGTGGAAGGAAATCTGGTGGAAGACGGATTTTTCTCGTTCGTGAGCCAATTAAAAATTCCGTATGTTTACGGATTAACTTGCGGTGAACTCGCCAATATGATCAATGTCGAAATGATGGAAAAACCGTGTAACCTGACCGTAGTTAAGATGAAAAAATGGCGTCGGAAAATGAACTTCGAAGCCACCGGATTGCCTTGGGTTCCCACGTCGCCGCATATTCCGTTTGCACACTCGGCATACTTTTATCCCGTTTCGGGGATTTTGGGCGAGTTGGGATATATGTCCATCGGCGTGGGATACACGCTTCCGTTCGAAATGTTTGCTGCCGAGTGGATCAATGCCGAAGAATTTGCTAACGCACTAAATGCGAAAAGGCTTCCTGGGATTACGTTCCGCCCCATTCATTTGAAACCGTATTATTCGGTGGGGCAAGGGAAAAACTATCAGGGCGTTCAAATTTATTTGACCGATTTCGCGAAAGCCCGTTTATCCGACATCCAGTTTCACGTGATGGAAGTGGCCGCGCAGCTTTATCCCGATAAAAAGGTGTTCGACCACGCTCCCGAAAATCGTTTCGATATGTTCGACAAAGTGAGTGGAAGTGATTTCGTCCGCAAGGAATTTTCCAAAAATTACCGATTTTCGGATATTCGACCATTCTGGACGAAAGATGAAGGGAATTTCAGAAAATTATCGAAAAAATATTATTTGTATAAATGAAACTTTGTAAGAGTTATAGCCATTAGCACAGGGCAACGCCCTGTGAAATAAAATAATACAAAAACAAAAGCTCTGAAAGAGCGCAAGCAAAAGTCATTGATTAAAAATTAAAATTATGTCGCAATCATTATCACAAGTGTACGTACACATCACGTTCAGCACAAAAAACAGGGAACCGTTGATGGATGATGACATACAACCAAGATTATTCGAATATTTGGGCGGAATTTGCAACAAATTAGAATGTCAATCACTTCAAGTTGGCGGACACGATGACCATGTTCATATTCTGTGCCAATTGGCAAAGAAAATAACGCAAATAAAACTGATGGAAGAGGTAAAGAAATCATCTTCAAAATGGATAAAAACCATTGATGAAAAATATCGGAACTTCTATTGGCAAAACGGATACGGTATTTTTTCCGTTAATCCTTCCGAAACGAATGTCGTTATAAATTACATCCGAAATCAAAAAGAGCATCATCAAAAAATATCATTTCAGGATGAATTTCGTGCTTTTCTGAAAAAATATCAGGTGGAATATGATGAACGTTATGTGTGGGATTAGGGCTTTCGCTCTTTCAGAGCTTCCGTCTCCCGCCAAACCTATAAACACAGGGCGTTGCCCTATGCTAATTTCTGTAACACTGTTAGTGTGAAGATGAAAAACATCTGACAAACAGCTATTTATAAAATGAATTACAATCATTTGCCCAGATAATAGCACATAAATTTGAAACATTACAAAACTATATAAACGCTGTAAGAGTTATAGCCATTAGCACAGGGCAACGCCCTGTGAAATAAAACCATAGTACAATCATTATCACAAGTTAAAAAGATGAATAACAGCAAAGCCAACAAAGATTCTCAGATTACCATTCCCCCTTTAGGGGGCAAGGGGGTATCTTCCCGCCTTCTCTCCCTCGACATCCTTCGCGGCATTACCATCGCCGGAATGATCATGGTGAACAATCCCGGCTCGTGGAGCTATGTTTATAAACCGCTCGGACACGCCCACTGGCACGGGCTGACGCCCACCGATCTGGTGTTCCCGTTCTTTATGTTCATCATGGGGGTTTCCACGTTTATGTCACTCCGAAAGTTCAATTTTGAGCCATCCAAAACCGCGATCTGGAAAATCGTACGACGAACCGTGCTGATTTTTGTCATCGGTTTAGCGCTCGGATGGTTCGGGCAACTGTGCCGGGGACTGGCTTCGGGAGAAACTTTCGGACAAGCAGCCACACATTTCGATACGCTGCGCATATTGGGTGTTCTTCAACGATTGGCATTAGCTTATGGTTTTGCGGGAATTATCGTTTTGTTTTTTAAAAACAAACAATTGGTTTGGATAATTGCCACCATACTTGTCGGTTACTTTCTGATATTACTTTTCGGGAAGGGTTTTGAGATGTCGGAACAGAATATCATCGCCCGAATAGATAATGCGCTTTGGGGAGCCGCTCACATGTACAAAGACACAACACCCGAAGGCGTTCGCATCGCCCTCGATCCCGAAGGCTTACTGAGTACCATTCCATCTATCGCACACGTGTTAATAGGTTTCCTTTTCGGAAAAATGATCGTCGAAAACAAAGATAATCATACCCGCGTGGAGAAACTGCTGATCTGGGGAACCGTTCTGGCTTTTGCAGGGTTGTTGCTGCAATACGGCTGTCCGATTAACAAAAAGATTTGGAGCCCCACATTCGTTCTGACAACCACGGGCTTTGCAGCGCAATTGCTCGGTTTGCTGATCTGGATCATTGATATCAACAAAAAAGAAAAATGGAGCCGTTTTTTCCACGCTTTCGGCGTGAATCCGCTGATTGTTTATGTTTTTGCCGGTGTACTCGCCAATTTGGTTGGCAATATCCGCTTTGTTTTTCAGGGAGAACCGATCGCGGTAAAAACCTTTATATATCAGCAACTTCTCCAACCGTGGGCAGGAAATTACTTTGGTTCGCTGCTTTACGCACTCTTTTTCGTAACCGTCTCCTGGTTATTCGGTTACATTTTGTACAAACGGAATATTTACATCAAATTATAGCTGCTGGCAGTTGGCTATTAGCTATTGGCAAAGTAAAAAAGAACAACAAAATATGAACAATTTAACTCATTTCCCTCTATCGGAGGGATTAAGGGGGGCATTAATTGCCGACAGCGGCGCTACGAAAACCGATTGGTGCCTGACAAGAAACGGTGAAATACTTCACCGGTTTTCGAGTAAAGGCATAAGCCCTGTTTTTCAAACCCAGGAAGAGATAGCCGAAGAGATCAAACTTCACGTTTATCCGGTGTTCAAAAAGTGGGATATTTCAGCCGTTTATTTCTACGGAACGGGTTGCATTCCCGAAAAAATACAATCGGTTAAAAACGCTGTTTCGCAATCGTTTCAAGCGGGAACAATCGAAGTTTACAGCGATCTGATCGCGGCAGCGCACAGCCTTTGCGGACACTCTTCGGGAATTGCCTGCATTATGGGAACCGGAAGCAATTCGTGCGAATGGAGCGGAAATGAGATCGTAAAGCAGGTATCGCCGCTCGGTTTTATTTTGGGCGATGAAGGCAGCGGCGCTGCGTTAGGAAAACAGTTGGTGAGTGACGCGCTTAAAAATCAACTCAGCGAAGGATTAAAAGAAAAGTTGTTGAAGCAGTATAATCTTTCGCAGGCAGATATTATTGACAAAGTTTACCGGCAACCGTTCCCAAGCCGTTTCCTGGCCTCACTTTCACCTTTCGTTCTGGAAAACATCGGAGACCCTTCAATCCGGAACATCGTGGAGCGATCTTTTACGGATTTTTTTGAACGAAACGTCATGCAGTACAATTATCAAAAAAATAACGTTAATTTTGTAGGCTCAATCGCGTTCTATTTCGAGGAAATATTGAAAGAAGCAGCAAAGAAAAAAGGCATACAGATCGGTAAGATCGAAAAATCGCCGATGCCGGGATTGGTGGAATATTATAACCCTTTGTAGAGACGCAAGATTATTTGTTTCTACGAGAACCAAAAACAGATCATGTTTATCAAAATTACAGAACAACCGTCGTTATACGATAATTTAGAGAAAAAGTCGGTGCTCGAAATCCTGACGGAGATCAATCAGGAAGATCAAAAAGTGGCGCTCGCCGTGCAAAAAACCATCCCCGAGATTGAAAAACTCGTAGAAGGGATCGTGCAGCGAATGCGAAAAGGTGGACGCCTGTTCTACATCGGCGCCGGAACAAGCGGGAGGCTTGGCGTGCTCGATGCTTCCGAAATCCCTCCCACTTATGGCATGCCCAACACCTACGTTATCGGTTTGATTGCCGGTGGAGACACTGCGCTGCGTAACCCGGTGGAGGCCGCAGAAGACGATCTCGACAAAGCCTGGGAAGAATTGATGGAATACAAAATAAATCATAACGATACCGTTGTCGGTATTGCGGCTTCAGGTACTACTCCATACGTAATCGGAGCCTTGCGCAAAGCGCGCGAAAAAGGAATACTCACGGGTGCCATCAGTTGCAATCCCGATTCGCCCGTGGCGGCGGAAGCCGAAATAAAGATAGAACCGATCGTTGGCCCTGAATACGTAACGGGAAGCACGCGCATGAAATCGGGGACGGCACAAAAACTTGTGCTCAATATGATCACCACTTCAACGATGATCAAACTCGGCCGTGTGAAGGGCAACCGAATGGTAAATATGCAGTTAACGAATCAAAAACTGGTGGACAGGGGTACGCGGATGATCATAGATGAATTGGGGTTATCGTATGAACAGGCTAAAAACTTGCTGCTGCTCCACGGATCGGTAAAAAAAGCGATTGAAACTTACCGGCATCAACAAATCTGAATTCTAATTTTCCACTTCCAATTTATCCAATGGCCATTATCATTAAAACCGATCATCCCGACCTGTTACTCGACCAAATTTACGAAGCCATCGACGCAAAAAAAGCCGATAAATGGCTCCGCATGCCCGACGGCCGGATCACCTACGGTGCTTTGCTGTGGAAAAACGAAGCGTTCTTCAAACCCCAAATCTGGGTGGACGATAACGAACTGCGCTTCGGACTCTTAAAACGCAAAGATCGCAAACACATTTCTTCGAAACTGTACGCTACTTTTCACACCAAATTTATCGAAACAATGCTTACGCACTTCGATACACGGTTTACAAGCATCACTGCCACAGCGGTAAAAGCTGAACCCGATAATTTCTGAGACATCTTTTCCCTGTCGTTTTCAGCCAAAATAAAAAAGAATGGGTATATTTACGGATTCATTCAACATTCAACAACCGGGCTTATGACGACAAATCTTTTCTCAAAAACAATAGTCATCTCTCTTGTTATCGTCCTCAGCAGTTGTAATTTGTTTACATATTCCGGACGAGCCGACATCGAGATGCAAAAGGATGTGATCTACAAAACCATCCGATGGAACAATGAGGCCTATCAGGAAGACGTGGATCAGCAATTCAATGATTTTGTGGACAACGCGCTCCACAAATACGGAAAAAGACGATACGTAGTGCTTTTCCAATCGAATTATCAAATGCAGCAAGGACAACGCACGTACGTGGCAAAACTGTTTCGCGACGATACCGAAGTGGATCGCTATTTTCGTTCTTCGGACGATATCATTCGCATAACCAAAGCGTTGGCTGCCTATAATTTTCGCCAGCGATGGACGCGCCTGCAAACCGGCATGCCGGTAGAAGAGGTTTATAAACTTCTGCCGGCACTTGCTGATTACTACGCAAAGCAGGAACTTTATTTCGATCAATCCGCACTAAGCCTCGGCGATATTCAATTGATTTTTGACCTCGAAGGCAGATTGATTGATTTTAAGCGAGATAACCTTACTGCACCGTCCGCTCCGCCCGCACGCAACGAAGAATGGGTGTTTTAATTTAATGCATAATGCACAATTGATAATGAAAAAGAGTCTTTTTATCTGTCTGTTACTGAGCATCTCATTAAGTGGTTTTTCGCAGGAAACGCAATACAAAACCGTTCATAATATTCCCTATTACAATAATGCCGTTAGAAACACAGATGCCTACATCAAAGAACGGTGCGTTCTCGATATCTATTATCCAACCAACAAAAAGGATTTTGCAACTGTTGTTTGGTTTCACGGCGGCGGGCTGACCGGTGGCAGCAAAGAACTTCCCGATGCACTCAAACAGCAAGATGTATGCATTGTTGGCGTGAATTACCGCCTTTCGCCTAAAGTAAAAGCGGCAACCGGTATCGAAGATGCGGCAGCAGCCGTAGCATGGGTGTTCAATAACATCGGAACCTACGGTGGCGATTCAACAAAGATATTCGTTTCAGGCCATTCTGCTGGCGGCTATCTGGCGCTGATGGTCGGTCTGGACAAGCATTACCTCGCCGCGCGCGGCATTGATGCCAACCGCATCGCCGGGCTTATTCCCCTGAGCGGGCATACCATCACGCATTTCACCATCCGGCAGGAGC
>JAQVEB010000199.1 GCA_028698105.1 Petrimonas sp.
GCCGATTCCTGAACTTTCAGGTTCACAGCCTCCACCAGCCGCATATCCGCCGGAATGATATCGCCGGTATCCAGCACCACGATATCTCCCGGCACGATTTCCGTGGATGTGATCTCGGTAACCGCACCATCGCGAAGCACCTTGGAGTGCGGAGCGCTCATTTTGTTGAGCGCTTCGAGCGACGATTGCGCTTTTTTCTCCTGCCACGTGCCGATAACGGCATTCACTACCAGAATAGCCAGAATGATGATGGACTCGGTAAGGCCTTCGCCCTCCCTTATCCCGATAAACGCCGACACGCCCGCCGCGATGAGCAGAACGATAACCATGCTGCTCTTGAACTGTTCGAAGAACATGGCTGCAAGCGTTTTTTGTTTTTTTGACTCCAATTGATTGGGGCCGAACTCTTCGAGTTTCTTTTTGGCTTCGGCAGAAGAAAGTCCTTTATCGGGAGAAACATTGAATTGCTTCAACGTTTCCTCGACTTGCTGATTGAAATATGGGTTCATTGGTTGTTTTTATAGTTGACTGTTTATTGCTACGATGTGTTTTTTACAGTTTGCGAACGCAAGGTTGCCAATAAACGATCCCGGGATCCACGCTCGATAACCAAAACTGCTTGCATATCCACAATTTTCTTTCACTTTCCGCTGGAAAATTTGCATGGATAAACATGTGGTGTGTCATTAAAGAAATTTTAAAGTAGATACAGAATAAACAAATTATGTGCCGAAATGTTTTGAAACCTGTTCCACTCGTGGGAAATAAACAGTTTTTTGCATTCACAAAACAGTCCAAACAATATGGATGGTTGTGTAGCATTTGCATAAAAAAACACAGCGTAAAAAGCTGTGTTTCTATCAATTACCTAATCGCCAAATTCCTGCAAAAAATTCGGTTAATAATCAAGACTTATCGGAATTCCATTGATGACACCGCTGATACGGTCGCACGTACCGTCGGAATTTATAAATCCAATTAAAGTGACATCGTATTCGATACCATTGCACTTATACATTCCCTGCAGGTTGAAAGTAGATTTTGCAGCATCGAAGGTAGTGCATCCTGCTTGCAACGCGAAATTACCCGAAAAGACAACACTCTTGTCGGTATCAAGATACACTTCCCTTCCGTTGGTCAGTTGAACACGAAAATGATTGATCTGTTCCGTAACATTTACCAGCACAACTCCTCCCAGACACTGATAAGGATCCGGATTGTAATTGATAGCCCCACCCAGGCTGATCGTCAGATGGATGTTTCCGCCTTTTCCATCAGGATAATCGTATGTACCGCTGTAGTTCAACGGATATGAATTCCTCACACTTGCTTGACCCGATAAGGCGCTTTTGGTAGTGGTGGTTGAATTGTTCATGCCCATTTCTACTCCTGAAGAACCTGCATTAAATATTGTCAGGATTATTTCTTTTTGATCCTGTTCGGTTAGATCGTGGCTGCTCTCCTCCTTGGAACAGGAAATTAATAATACGGAAAAGAAGGCCGAAAACAACAAAATAAGCGACAATTGTTTTTTCATGAAATTACGTCAGAGTTTTAAGAGCTGACATCGCACTTTAAATTTTTCAAATAATAGTTTTAAAACATCCCATTTCCTACTGCAAAATTAATATCTTTTTTATTTTTTTATGCAAAAAAAAGGAGAAATTTTTTTCATAAATCTCCTCTCAATTAAACACATACTGTGTCCTTATTTTTTGACCGCTTCTCTGAATCCTTCTTCAGTGAGCACTTCCAGTTTTTTGGTGTGTGCTTTCACCTGTTCGGGAGTGAACCAGGCATCGCGCAGTTCCTTCTTCGAAAATAGTTCAAGCTGATCGCCGTTGTGCGGAGAATCTTTTTGCGTGGCGTTGCCATAGCTCAGCAATACTTTGGCTTTTACGTTTTCCCCGAACTCGATAACGCCCACCCACGAATCGCCGCTGCCTACATGCATTTGCGCAGCGTCTTTACTATCGTACGAACTAGCAACCCTAAACACACCCAGTGACTCGAAGGCGCCGTTGGCAGGCAGGTCTTTGCCGTTTTGCCGCAGCCGGTAAAAATCGCCCCAGGGAACATCCAGTCTTCCGAATCGTGTTTTCATTTCGTCCACCGTTGCTTCCAGCAATCGTACCGCTTTCGCGGGATCCGATATGCCGTCGGGAGTTGTATTCGGATGTTCCATACTCCATTTCACCGTATAATTGGACGGATCGCCGATGTTGAATTTTGATGCCCACAAATAGAACAACAGCGTTCCTTTGCTGTCGGCATCGGCCTGGCGATCCCATTTTTCGAGAACCGCTCTGGCTTCTTTGGCTTTCGGAGAGTTTGATTTATCAATGGCTGCAAAAAGATCGTCCAATATGCGGTCGGCGAGCTCTGAGCGAGTAGAAAGTTTATAATCAACAAGCTCATCGAAAGTAATGGAACTGTCCTCCATCATCATTCTTATGGCTCGTTGCGGGCGGAAAGATATTCTCCACTGCGGCGCCATATACGACGGATAATCCCTTGGATTCAAGGCCATGGGAATGGTGCTGGTCCACGGCGGGTCGTTGGCATTCTGTACCCAACCTGTTTCAGGATTTTTAAGTTTGGGAAGGTCTTCGTAAGGATGCACTTCCGTCCAGATATTATCCGATTTTCCGCCGGGAACAATGGAGTTCCAGTATGCCCAGTCGCCGTGACTTCTTTTCGGAACCAACCCGTTGAACAGATAGAAAATATTGCCCTTTTTGTCGGCATAGATCACGTTCCAGAAACCGATCTGCGCCATTTTCAGCGCCGACTCGAATTCGTCGAAATTGGTGCTATTGGCCATCCGCCACCATTGCAGCAACATGTTCGGCTTATCCAGTCCGACTGTCCGAAGCGCTAACACTTTATTGTCTTTTTTGGCGACGACAGGGCCATGAACGGTTTTCAGTACTGAAATTTCCGTGGGAACCAACGCTCCGTCGTCCTGTTTCACACGGATGATTTTGGTTGTTACGTTGAAATCGTTTCGTTTTCCATCGAGCAAATAACCGCCGTCTTTCAGTTCCACTTCATAAAGGTCGGCATTATCAATAGTGTTGTTGGTGTGCGTCCATCCGAGGTTTTTGTTAAACCCGATGGATATGCCCGGCAACCCCACGAGGGTGGAGCCGTACATATCGTAACCGTTGAGCGTGAGGTGAGATTCAAAGAACAAGAATTCGTTCGACCACGGCAGGTGCGGGTTTTGCACCAGCATGGCATTCCCCGAATCCGAACGGCTTGGGCCTACGGCAAACGCGTTGGAACCCGTCGAACCCCATCGTTGCGACAACCCCAGATCGTCTCCGGCGATAAAACGGGTAAAAACCACGAACATGCTGTGCATGTTCACGTCCCGGGTGGTGATGGGCAATACAACCTTGTTTTCTTTGTCTATGGCTTCGGGATGCGCTTTTGCGTAGGCATTCAGCCCTCTGACGAAAGAACTGAAAATGGTTCTCACCTCGGGGTCCTGCTGCGCTTCCCATGTTTCGGCCAGTTCCTCAAAACCCATCGTGTGAATGAGCATATCGTTTTGCAGCCGTTCCTTACCCCAGTATTCGTCGCCTTTTCCGCGCGAACTCCCGTAGAGTTTGAGGATAAGGTTGGCGTGATTGTGCATTTGCGCCCATCCCTGAGCGAAGAATAAATCCTCGGTATTGTTTGCCGAAATGTGCGGCACCCCCCAAATGTCCCATGCAATTTGGGCAGGTTTCTCTGTTTGTGCAAATGAATTGCAGGCAGCTATCAGAAAAATGAAAATAAAAATCAGTCCTTTGCGCATGATTGTTAAGACGGTAAATGTTTTACAATCTCCAAATTTAGTGATTTTTTTCAAAACGAAAAGCTTAATCCGGTTTTGAAAACAAAAAAACGACGCAAGTTTTAAAGGCAATCGCACTCTGCGTCTCACACAAATGAATTCAACCGGTTTTCCGGAAAAAGTGCGCATTTTTATGTTATACAACATAATTATTTAACATAATATCAAGATTTCATCATATCGTGGGTTTTTGCTAACTTGCGTCGCTATTTTTGATAGTACGACTTTGCGAATCACACAAAGCAAAGTCGTTTTAATTATAGACGGAACATTTAATTTAAATTATTATAATCATGAAAGTTTTTAAAACGAAAGACATTAGGAATATTGCCTTAATCGGCAATTCCGGATCAGGTAAGACCACACTCGCAGAAGCTATGCTTTTCGAGGGTGGTCTTATAAAACGCCGTGGTACGGTTGAAGGTGGCAACACCGTAAGCGATTATTTTCCCGTGGAAAAAGAGTACGGATACTCTGTGATGTCCACGGTATTTTCAATGGAATGGAAAGATAAAATGATGAATTTTATTGATTGTCCCGGTTCCGATGACTTTATCGGCGGCGTGATCTCTTCCATCCACGTTTCCGACACCGCCCTGATGGTTATTCATGCAGCACACGGCGTGGAAGTAGGAACCATGAACCAATTCCGCTACACGGAAAAACTGCACAAACCGGTGGTTTTCATTATCAATCAAATGGATAACGAAAAAGCGGACTACGACAACACCCTCACTAACCTCAAAGAAATGTACGGCAACAAAGTCGTTCCCGTGCAGTATCCTATTGGCAGCGGCCACACTTTCGAAGGAATTGTGGATGTGTTAAAACAAAAAATGTACAAATTTAAAGACGGCCAACCCCGTCCCGAAGTATTGGACATCCCCGACAGCGAAAAAGATAAAGCCGATGAATACTATCAGGTGCTGCTGGAAGCCGCTGCCGAAAACGATGAAGGGCTGATGGAAAAATATTTCGACCAGGGTAGCCTCACCGAAGATGAAATGCGCGAAGGAATTCAAAAAGGAATGATTGACCGCAGCATCTTTCCGCTGTTCTGCACATCGTCGGACAAAAACATGGCCGTTCACCGTGTGATGAACTTTTTGAGCGCAGTGGCTCCCTCACCCGATATGATGCCTGCTCCGGTGAATACCGACGGCGAAGAAGTGAAACCCGATGCCGGCGCACAAACAAGTCTTTTCTTCTTTAAAACAACCGTTGAGCCGCACATTGGCGAGGTGTCCTACTTTAAAGTGATGAGCGGAACCGTGAAGGAAGGCGACGACCTGACCAACGCCAACCGCGGATCAAAAGAACGCTTAGCGCAGCTCTACTCCGTAGCCGGACAAATTCGCACCAAAGTGGAACAACTGGAAGCAGGAAGCATCGGCGCTGCCGTTAAACTAAAAGATGTGCGCACCGGTAATACATTGAATGCCAAAGGCACCGATAATAAATTCGATTTCATCCAGTATCCCGAACCGCGTTACCGCCGTGCCATTAAAGCGCTCAACGAAGCAAATACCGAAAAAATGAGCGAAGCGCTCACGCGCATGCGCGAGGAAGACCCCACTTGGGTTGTGGAAGTTTCCAAAGAATTGAAACAAACCATTGTTTCCGGCCAGGGCGAATTTCACCTGAAGACGCTTAAATGGCGCATTGAAAACAACGATAAGATCGAGATCGAATACCTGGAGCCCAAAATTCCGTATCGCGAAACCATCACCAAATCGTCGCGCGCCGATTACCGCCACAAAAAACAATCGGGCGGAGCCGGACAGTTCGGCGAAGTGCACCTCATCGTGGAACCTTATTCCGAAGGAATGCCGATGCCCGATATCTACAAATTCAACGGACAGGAATTCAAGATACAGGCACGCGACGTACAGGAAATCAACCTGGATTGGGGCGGTAAACTGGTGTTCGTGAACAGCATCGTGGGAGGTTCCATTGACGCGCGCTTCCTGCCCGCCATACTCAAAGGCATTATGGGACGCATGGAACAAGGCCCGCTTACCGGTTCGTATGCCCGCGACGTACGCGTAATTGTGTACGACGGAAAGATGCACCCGGTGGATTCAAACGAAATCTCGTTCATGCTTGCCGGACGCAACGCGTTCAGCACAGCGTTCAAGAACGCAGGCCCGAAAATCCTGGAACCGATTTACGACGT
>JAQVEB010000200.1 GCA_028698105.1 Petrimonas sp.
GCGCTTTTCCACCAGATAAAGGTGAACAGCAGAGGTTGCCAGCAACGACGGGATAGGCGCATGCGAGGCATCCACACCCCTGTCGCTCAGCACAATATAGTTTTTTCCTTCGTCAATGGCTTTCTCAACGGATACACACAGCTCGTCAATGGCTTTTTTTAAGCCTTCAGCTCCCGATTTCGGATCGAAAAGCATGGGCAAAACCGCGTTAGAAAAACCTTTGTAGCGCAAATTCGACAAGATATCGAAATGCGTGTTGGTGAGTATCGGGCTTTTTATTTTCACGATTTTCGACAACTCCGGAATGTTTTCCAGCAGATTCTGGTGGATAGCGCCCATGTAACCCGTGAGCGACATCACCAATTCCTCGCGTATCGGGTCAATTGGCGGATTGGTAACCTGCGCGAACTGTTGTCGGAAATAGTTGAACAGCCGCTGCGGTTTATCGGAAAAAGCCGCCAGCGTAACGTCGTTGCCCATAGACGAAGTGGGTTCTTTCCCTTCAACGGCCATAGGCGTGATCAGTTGCTCCACGTCTTCGAGCGAGTACCCGAAAGCAGTGAGCAGCGTTTCGTAATCATCTATATCGTTGTTCACGCTTCGTCCCGAGGAAAGCACTTCCAGGTTCACGCAATTTTTATTTAGCCAATCGCGATACGGATAAGCGCCTGCCAACTGCTCCTTCAATTCCTCATCGCTGTATATTTTGCCTTTCAAGGTGTCCACGATAAGCATTTTGCCCGGTTTTAACCGGCCGCGCGCTTTTACGTTGGCGGCGTCAATCTCAATGGTTCCGGTTTCGGAGGCAATGATCATGGTATCGTCGTGGGTGATGGTATAGCGCGCGGGGCGAAGCCCGTTGCGATCGAGCATGCCCCCGGCATAACGGCCATCGCTGAAAAGAAGTGTGGCGGGGCCGTCCCACGGTTCCATGAGCATGCTGTGATATTCGTAGAATGCCTTCAGGCCGTCGGAAATCGGGTTTTTATCATTGAAACTTTCGGGAACGAGCATTGCCATGGCATGCGGCAGGGTTTTTCCCGACATAACCAGAAACTCCAGTACGTTATCAATGGAAGCGCTGTCGCTCATTCGGGGTTGAACGATGGGATAAAGTTCCTTTAAATCGCCCAGCGAATCCGATTTCAACACACTTTCGCGACTTTCCATCCATTGACGGTTGCCGCGGATGGTGTTGATCTCACCGTTATGCGCCAGCATGCGGAAAGGCTGCGCCAAATCCCACGTGGGAAACGTGTTGGTGCTGAAACGCGAGTGAACAAGCGCCACGCGGCTGGTGAAATTGGGATTTGACAGGTCGGGGAAGTACTGCCGCAATTGCAGCGACGAGAGCATTCCCTTGTAAATCATCTGTTTATTGGAAAGGCTGACGATATAGAAATTCCTTTCGTCGTCAATACCCGATTCGGATATTGCATTCTCAATTTTTTTGCGAGCAACGTACAACAAACGTTCCAGTTCATCGGGAACTACGAAACCCGATACGAAGATTTGTTTGATAACCGGCTCATTGGAAAGGGCAATTTCACCCAGGCAGTCGCTGTTTACGGGTACGTCCCTGACGTGCAGCATTGCGAGCCCTTCTTTTTTCAGCTTTTCTTCGATCGTGTTCAGGCAAAATTGTTGCTTCTCTTCGTCTTTCGGCAAAAAAACGAGCCCCGTTCCATAGCGTCCTTCCGCGGGAACAGCAATCCCCTGTAAAAGGATGAATTCGTGGGGTATCTGCACCAAAATACCGGCGCCGTCGCCGGTTATCTTATCGGCGCTTTCGGCTCCGCGGTGAACCATGTTTTCCAGCACGCGAAGACCTTTTTCGATGATATCGTGCGATTTTTCGCCGCTCAGCGTCATCACCAATCCCACGCCGCAGGCATCGTGTTCATTCTGGAAATCGTACAACGATTCATTTTCGAAACGATTGATAACCGTAAAAGGATTTTTTCTATCCATTATCTTTTTTCCTTATTTGTAATTGGTTCAAAAATAGTGGATAATCACTTACCCACTATTCCAAGTAAACTGTTATTTAAGTTTATTTGATTGCATAGAAAGCTGCCTTTAGCTGATAAAGAGCAATTCCCTATATTTTGGCAGCGGCCACATCTGATTGTCAATGATCAGTTCCAGTTTATCCACATGGTAGCGGATCACCTCGAAAAACGGCTCAACCGTATCGTGGTAGGCAATGGCCTTCTCGCGTTCGATATCTATCTTATTCGCTACTTTGCGCGCTTCAACCATTTCGTCCACATTTGTTTTGATGGCCGAAATATGTTCGGCGATCTCTTCGATGAGGGTTGCATCTTCTTTCGATAACTTTTTCGCTTTTTCTTCATCGAAGACGGCGCGCATTTTATACAAATTATCGAGCAACACCGATTGATATTGCGTAGCAACAGGGATGATATGGTTCATGGACAAATCGCCCAGCACGCGTGCTTCGATCTGAATTTTTTTCGTATAGGTGTCCCACTTTACTTCGTTGCGGGCGTGCAACTCACGAGCGGATAACACGTTTATCTTTTCATACATCGCAATGGTTTGCTCCGAAACGTAGTTATCGAAGATCAACGGAACGCTTGTTTCGCAATCCAGTCCGCGTTGTTTGGCTTCTTCTTTCCACTCATCGCTGTACCCGTTGCCGTCGAACCGGATGGGTTTGCTTTCTTTCAGATACTGACGAATGATATCGAAAATAGCCGTTTCTTTTTTTATACCGTTCTGCATTTTTTCGTCAACCTCCTTTTTAAACTCAAGAAGCTGGGCCGCCACCACAGCGTTAAGAACGCCCATAGCCGACGAGCAGTTCGCCGACGAACCTACTGCCCTGAACTCGAAACGGTTACCGGTGAAAGCAAACGGCGATGTGCGGTTGCGGTCGGTATTGTCAATCAACACTTGCGGGATATGCGAAATGCCGAGCCGCATTTCTTTGAGCTCGTCCACGGTGATATCGTCATCGTCTGAACTTTCCACGATTTTATCGAGCACGGCCGATATTTGCGACCCGAGAAAAACCGAAATAATGGCCGGTGGCGCCTCGTTGGCCCCCAACCGATGCGCATTGTTTGCCGACATGATGGATGCTTTGAGCAACGCGTTGTGTTTGTAAACCGCTACTAACGTGTTGGCGAGGAACGTTACGAATTGCAGGTTTTGGTTTGCCGTTTTTCCGGGAGTGAAAAGCCCCACACCGGTGTCGGTTCCCAACGACCAGTTGTTGTGTTTGCCCGATCCGTTTACGCCGGCAAACGGTTTTTCGTGCATCAGCACCTTGAAGTTGTGCTTCAGGGCTATTCTTTCCATGAGCGACATCACCAGCAGGTTTTCATCCACCGAAAGGTTTGTTTCGCCGAAAATAGGCGCTAACTCGAATTGGTTGGGCGCCACTTCGTTGTGACGTGTTTTCAAGGGAATGCCGTATTTATAGGCCTCGTATTCAATGTCGCGCATAAAAGCAGCCACACGGGGCGGTATCGCACCGAAATAATGGTCTTCCAACTGCTGGTTTTTCGCGCTGGTGTGTCCCATCAGCGTCCTGTCCGTGAGGTTTAAATCGGGACGCGAATCATACAACGCCCGATCCACAAGAAAATACTCCTGTTCCCAACCCAAATAGGAAAACACTTTGTTTACGTTCGGGTCGAACAGGCGGCATACTTCAACAGCCGCTTTATCCACGGCAGAAAGCGCTTTCAGCAAAGGCGTTTTGTAATCGAGCGCTTCACCGGTATAAGAAATGAAAACCGTGGGAATACACAACGTGTCCTCAATAATAAAAGCGGGCGAGGAAGGGTCCCACGCGGTGTAACCGCGCGCTTCGAATGTGTTTCGGATACCGCCGCTCGGGAAACTCGATGCATCAGGTTCCTGTTGCGCCAGCAACTTTCCCGAAAAACTTTCAATAATGTCTTCACCCGGTTTGCCGACATAATCAATGAACGAATCGTGTTTCTCCGCCGTACCTTCGGTAAGTGGTTGAAACCAGTGCGTGTAGTGGGTTGCGCCCATTTCAATGGCCCACATTTTCATGCCTGCGGCAACATGTTCGGCGATATCACGGTTCAACGTAGCGCCTTTGTCTGTTGCTTCCAAAAGAAGATTCATCGTTTCTTTCGAAAGGTATTTTGCCATTTGTTTTTTGTTGAAAACATATTTCCCATAATATTCCGAAGGCAGTTCTTTCGGGATCGGTACTTCTACAGGAAGACGCCTTGACGCCTCTTCTACGGCTTTAAATCTTAGAGATGACATAATTCTGTTTATTTTGTTTATTCTTTTTCAAAAAGATAACCTAAATCGCATTATAATAACAAAAAGCTATTATTTACTCCGCAAAGATATACATAATGATATTTATACGAAAATTTTTTGTGCATTTTTTTTCAAAAAAACCATTTTTTCTTTCAAAATGTATGCGGAACATTACGAAATCAGATAGTTAGCTTTTTTATGATGCAAAGGTATAAAAATATGATATTGTAGTGCATATCCGGGCGAATAAAGATCATTTAAGGTAAAAATACATTGTGAAAAACAACATTCTTAAAAAACGGATGTTCACCGTTTTGTTTAAAGGTGAACATCCGTTCCGTGCACCGCATGCCGTTCTTCGTAAAATTCAAAAAATAACGTATCACTCTTTTTCAGTCACCGGGAGAACGCGCCTTGCGGTGAAACTTGTCCGCCTTCCGGCGGAAACCGCATCGCGCGTACGGAAAACAGATGTGTAACTTCTTTTTCAAACTTTTCTTAACGCGTTATCTCAAAATTTTCCTTTAAAGATTGTAGGATTGACATTCAGCGATAAAAACCCCCAATATTGTGCAACGTCTTTCGAGCCTCCTTTCACGGCAAAGAACGTATCGGTGCCGAACATAACGGAAAACCCGCCTTGCAGCGTTACGTAAGGACGCACGGCATAGGTTGCTGTGAAGTCTATCTCCGAGCCCAGTGCTTTGCCGGAGTCCAAAAGTATATTGTCTGATATCACGGGTTGTTGCGTGGAGAAATTGTGATACGCAACGTCCAACGTCAATTTTTTCACCGGTTTCACCGTCAGTGAAGCGTACAGATCCACAAGCCCGAGGGCCGGATATGCGGACGCATAAAAATAATCCATTGCGCCGTAAAACTTGTGATGGGTGCCGAAAAGCGGGTTAAAGGCCGTGATATCTTCGGAATCATTCTTTTGTCCCGAGAGATAATCGAGTCCTGCAGTGGCCGTTAACTTCGGGGTAATGTTGTATTGCGCTTTTGCAGCGAACATATAAGCCGAGACGCTTTTGTCGTTCCTCATTTTTCCCGTTTGCAAGTACACTGATCCGTAAAGGTTTATCTCGTTTATTTTATACGATAAGTTTGCCCCGATGGTTTGCATGTAAGTTGTTTTTGCCGTATCAATTCTTCCGTTCACGACGTCTCCTGCTTCAAATCCCAGATTCATCAACAACAAAGAAGCCGTGAAGTTCTCTTTGTTATCAAACTGATACCAACCGGTTTGCATAGTCTTGTAGGGCTGGCCGCCATAAAGATAACCTGTTCCGGCATTGACTTTAACCCCTTCCTGATTATATGTCAAAATAAGATGAAGCTTATTGTTCGGGTTTTCGTAACCCAGCTTCAGGGCGTCGTGCCAGCGACCGGCCTGGTGCCAATCGAGTGTTCCCAAAATGCGCTCGTCGTCGTAGCTTAGTTGCTGACGCCCTAGTTGAGCGAAAAACCCGTCTTTGTAAATTTTTGCCCACGCTTCGTTGATGCCTGTTGTGTAAGGATACGATTCAACTTGCTGTCTTTCGCCCCAAACCGAAACATCTTGTACCGACAAACCCATGGATACAAATCCGTTATCGTATCCTACGCTTAATCTTGCCCTATTCCAGATAAACGAACTGGCCTGACTCGTTTCGCCCATCGGGTTGA